>JAITBC010000464.1 GCA_031283785.1 Tannerella sp.
GTCATGGGTATGAACATAGATGCAGGAAAAGACGGTTTTTATCAGCGGGTGATTCCTAATACCTCCCGTATAGGAAGTCGCGTGGTGAATAAAAAAATGGTCTTTATACCTGTTCCGAATGTGGAAATTAAACGTCTGCCCTCGTTTGACCAGAATCCGGGATGGTAGTAAGAAATAAGAGTTATGAACTAAGAGTTATGAGTTAGTTATGAATTAAAAAGTTAGTAAATTGAAATGAAAAAATATTTGAATATATTGATGATTCCTGTTTTTCTGACGGGAATTGCTTCCTGCGACGAAGACAGGATTTTTGAGAAGGAACAGTACAAGGTAGTGTTTGCTCTTGTCAGCGACGACGACCATAATATTTTTAAAATGGTGCATGATCTGGATTCTCCTGAATCGACAGGTTATGTTGCCGCTTCGTGTGGAGGTTCAAATCCTACGGAAAAAGATATTAACGTAACGCTGGTACAGGATTATGAATCGTTTAACAGGTACAATAAGGATAACTTCGATGTGGAAACAGAAAAGTTTGCTCAACGCCTCTCCTCCGACAAATTTGATATCGACAGTTATAATCTTACTGTTCCGGCAGGTGGAAGAAATGGAAAAATGGCTATCCGTGTACGTCCTGACGGTTTGTCGCCCGATTCGGTGTATTTTATACCGCTTAAAATAAATACGTATTCGGCGTATGAGGTCAATCCCGATAAAAGCGACGTGCTGTATCGTGTACTTATCAAAAACAGGTACGCTACTCAAGCCTCAACCACCAATTACACTTTGCGTGGAACTCGCGACGGAGTGAATGTGATGGGCGGAAAACAGATGCACCCGATTAGCAAAAACAGTGTGCGGATTATGGCAGGTACCGATGCTTTTCAGGCTGATGTTAACACTATTAACAACACCTGTATTCTTCTGACTGTGGATGATAACAGCAGGGTTAGCATCTCTCCATTTAAAAATATGGAAGTGGAACAGATAGATGGAGACCCCGATTTCCCAAATATCTTTAAAATTGACGACGACGGATATAACATCTACAAAACCTTTCTGCTGAGTTACAGATATAAGGTGGGAAGTTCCACATACACGATGAAGGAAGAGTTGAGAATCAAACTTGATAAAAATGAAAAGGAAAAGTTTAATCTTTAAAGTGTAGACAGATATGAAAACAAGATTTTTGATATTATGTATCAGCATCCTTATCACAGGCGGTTTCTTTTCGGGATGCGAAGAGGAAAGCAAAAAGGATGCTTTGGAAAAATATATTTACGTAAACAAAAAAGCGTTGAATATATTTTTCGGCGATAAGGTACAGTTGACGGCAAACCCTGTCGGCGAAACTTTTGAATGGACAAGCGCCAATCCTGCCGTTGCAACGGTTACTTCCGACGGTCTGGTTGAGGCTGTGAGCACAGGTTCAACGGAGATTACCGTCGGTCAGGGAACATCGCGAACATCAGTACCTGTAACCGTTACGCTTCCTGTAGCGGACAAAGTTGTTGTAGCCGGCGACAATGAACAGTTTCAGATTGCCGTACAGACGCTTTCGGAAAGGATTACTACTGTCCGAATCATCTGGAACAATAACAGCGATTCGACAGATATAGCCATTAATAATCAGAGGGGAGTCTTTACTCGAACCGTAAATTATTCCGGAGAAAACGGTTATATTTTTCATGCAGTCAGTTTTGACAGATTTGGTAACAGGTCGGTATCTTCCGAGGTGACGGCGACACTGCTGCGTAATAGAGACGTCTCTACTGCGCGGGCAATGGACAACGGCTCTCTTACCGTTCAGTGGGGAAACAATGTCTCGTATGTTGAGCATTGCAAACTGTCATATATCAATCACAACGGACTGACGGTATCAAAAAAAATACCTCCATCCGAAACAACTACTGTGATAAACGATTATTCGGCAGATTTGAGTTATACCACTTTGTTCGTGCTGATACCTTCAACAACGGATACGTTCCGTGTAGAGACCGTCGCTCCCGCAGTAGTTGAAAGTCTTCCGTTCAACGGTCCGCATATTCTTTCCTCTGCTGCTCCCTGCGAAATTCAAGCAATGGATTTTGATTACGGCGGCGAAGGACTTGCGTTTCACGAGACTGACAATACTCTGTATAACAACAGTTACAGCAGTTACAGAACAGGCGCCGGCGACGATAAAAGTGCAGCAAATGTAGATATAGAAGACGGTGGAAACCTTGGATGGGTTGCCGTTGGCGAATGGCTGGTATATACCATCGAAGTGCAAGATGCCGGAGTTTATGCGGTTGATGTGTCCTTATCCGTAAACAACGGTTCCGGCGGTTCGTTCTATTTCTCTATCGATGGCAACAGAAGCGAAACAACGGTAGCGCCTAATCAGAACAGTTGGAATTCGTGGATTTGGGTTTTCGAAAGATATCCCGATTTTACGCAACCGACATTCCGGTTGTCGGCAGGAAAACACAAGTTCAGATTTACCGTCGAACCGGGAGGATTTAACTTGATGGGATACAAATTTATCCGTATTGGAGAATAAAAACGTCAATAAGTTTATACAACGAAAAAGGGCGGGGTATTTTCCCCGTCCTTTTTTTGTGCGCCGTTCACTTGTTGTCATTTTCTTTACCTCTTTTGTATTCAAACAACCAATTCGGCATTCGTTCAAGTAATACTTGAATGTTTCCTGCATTGTGCAGCATTCGTTCGGGGAACGAGTTTTCTGCCGGCATATCATCCCTTTGAGATTTTTGTCGTAACCCTATTCATCTTCTCTCTATCGTTTATAACTTTTTGTTTATATTTGCAAAAAATGTAAAGAATATGGTAACATCTACAATATTTAATCCTAACGAATTAGGGCGTCCGAACGGTAATTTTTTTGCTCTGCCTTGCGCTTTCGGAGAAGGAGAGATTGAGATTATTTCCGTTCCGTGGGACGCAACCAC
>JAITBC010000088.1 GCA_031283785.1 Tannerella sp.
ATATATCACGCAGGAAATCAGTGTGTTATCCGTTGGGGGGGGGGGTAAACCTCTTGTAATTAAACTTATAGAAGACTCGAAAGCACTGGATGAAGTGGTCGTCGTAGGGTATGGTACTCGTACCAAACGCGACGTAACCACTGCTATCTCTAATATTAATTCCTCCACGATTGAAAAAAGTATAGCGATGAGTCCGGAAATATCTATGCAAGGTACGATGACCGGTGTGCAAATCTCCGGTACGACAGGAAATCCGATGGCAAGGCCGACGATTCGCATACGCGGAACAAATACTTGGGGCGTTTCCGATCCTTTATACGTTATTGATGGAATAGCAATAACGGAATTAGGTGCCGGCATTGAAGGACATGAAGACGACCGACTATCAGATGTCCGTGGCCCGTTGAATATCATGTCGCTGATCGATCCAAGTGATATAGAATCAATATCTGTGCTGAAAGATGCATCGGCGGCCGCTATTTATGGGATACGTGCAGCCAACGGCGTCATCCTTATTACAACCAAGAAAGGGAAGAAAGACAAGCCGACCGTAGATTTCAGTGCCCGTTATGGTATTCAAAATATTACACAGGAATTGGATTGGTTGACTGTGCCGGAATATACAAAATTCGTACAAGGTATCTTTGCATCGGATCCAGAAAGGACGCCACATGTCGATAACGTCGGACGCTTTGATCCAAATGACCCTCGTTACTTGGGAAATTCACCTACTTACAATTGGCAGGATGCGGTGAAAAGAAAAAATGCAGCAGTAAAGAATTACTCAGTAAAAGTTTCCGGAGGAACGGATAATACGGATTATTATTTATCTTTGGGCTATGCAGGTACGGAAGGGAACTTATTGACAAATAAATTAGATCGCTATTCCGGTGCAATAAAACTCAATACGAAAATTAACGACTATGTTAAAACCGGTTTCAATTACAGATTGGTAAGCGCTAAAGGAATTGAAATATTCCAAGGCGACAACTACCTTGAACTCATACGGGGCGCTCCCTGGCAACCTATTTATCAGGCAGACGGCATTCCTGGATATAATGGCTACGCATTTGCAGCGGGAGGTATTCAACCGGATGGCACTTACGCAAGTGAAAAACTCTATGGATACGGCACCGTGAAAAATATGTTAGGAATGGTGCACAGCAACGACTGGAGTTATGAATCCATAAGAAACATAGGTAATATCTATTTGGAACTGACGCCGTTGAAAGGGTTGACTATCAAAGGTACGTTAAGCATGGATTCTTATTCGACTGCCAAATATATGTTCACGGATTATTCCGCAAATCCATTCAGTTCTTCAAATGGAGATCCACGAGAGAAAGGAGGAGGTAAATCAGTTGGTTCTTACGAAGAACGTGATGTTTTCAATAACAATTTCATACAAGAACTGATGGTAAACTATACCAATTCGTTTAACAACCATAACTTGGACTTCCTTTTTAACTTCACGAATCAGCATTACAATGCAAAATACAAGATGGGGAGCACGGACTATATGACTACCAAAAAAGATTATTTGCGCAATCTGGGAGGGGAGAACCAGTATACTGTTGTTGAGTCTGATCAAAGGCGATGGGCTTTACAAGGATATTTGTTCCGCCTGGGTTATAATTACAAATACAAATATTATTTGGATGCCACCCTTCGTTACGACGGGAGTGCCCGTTTCGCTCCTGAGAATAGATGGGGGACATTTCCTTCTGTTTCCGTGGCATATCGCATTAAGAGTGAAGAATCCATGAACGATGTAACGTGGTTAAACGATTTGAAACTTCGTGCCGGTTGGGGGCAACTTGGCAATCAGGAAGTAAGAGATATGGCATACCTGTCGATTATTTCAACGAAACCCGCGTATGCTTTTGGAAACGCATCCGTAGGTGGTCGCCTGGCAAGCGGTAATTTCAACATGGGAGCGACGACATTTGGCATGGCAAATGCAGATTTGACATGGGAAAAGACGGAAATCTTGAATGTGGGTTTTGATGCACTGCTTTTGAAAAACCTTTCTTTTTCTGCAGAATATTACAGCAAAACCACGCATGGCATTCTGCAGGTGATTGATCTGCCGCCCAGTACGGGTGTTACCGAAAACCCGGTAGCCAATATTGCAAAAGTACGCAACAGTGGTTTTGAATTTTCCGCTAACTATAGTAAAACCATAGATAAGTTTTATTATAGCGTGGGATTCAACCTGACTACGGTAAAGAATCAAGTGATGGAAACATACAAACACATCCCAACCTCGGGCGGAACAGTAGAAGAAGGCCATTCCATGTTTTATCACAAAGCTTTCAAAGTAGCGGGTATCTTTCAGACGGACGAGGAAGCAGACGCATGGATGGCCAACATGGAAGACGTCGATTATACCAAATCAAAAGTGGGAGCTGGCGACTTCTATTTTCAAGACCTGCGGGGTGCACCCAAGAACGAAGGAGAATTTTATTCGGAAGGTCCGGATGGAAAAATTGACACCTACGATATGGTAGATATTGGAAAATCCATACCGGGTTTCTACTACGGTTTGAACTTTAGTCTTGGTTATTTGAATTTTGATTTTACTGCTCAGTTCACAGGCGTGGGAGATGTAATGCGATACAACGAAACGAAAGCGAAAACCTTCTTCCCGACAGAAGGAAACAATGTGACGAGGAGTGTTTATAAAGCTTGGACACCGGAAAACAGGCAGCATGAATATCCCCGTCTGGTCTTTGGCGACCCGGCCTATAATATGCGTCAGTCGAATTTCTTTTTTGAAAGCGGAGCTTATTGCCGACTGCAAAATGTGCAACTGGGTTACACAATTCCTAAAAGCAGTTATTTTAATTTCCTGCGTAACGCACGGATTTATCTGGGTGCATCTAACGTATTTACAATCACCGAATATACGGGATTAGATCCCGAGAGCGACTCTTATCCGATGCCTCAGACTTTCTATGCTGGCTTAACAATAAAATTCTAAACATCAAAAATAAACAGTTATGAACAAACTTAATTTATTTATCTTATGTTCTGCTATAGTCGGTTGGTTCATTTCCTGTTCCGACGAATTGGACATCAAACCGACTTCTGAACTCGAAAACGTTTTTTTTGAAAGTGAAATACGTGTACAGCAAGGAGTTGGTGCCTGTTATGCAGCCCTTACAAATTTATATGGACCAAACCTGACCGATATAGGAGGAGGAATTCATAAAATTTTACTGCTTCCCGGCGATGATGTCACAAACAATTCTTCAGGCCATGGCGATATGGAAGCGTTTTCCGGATTAAATGCATCAAACGGTCAAGTATCCGTTGCTTGGGATCGCTATTATCAATTGATATACCGTACGAATTTTATGCTGGAAAAACTGGAGGAACCTTCCATCAAAGAAGTCGTTACCCAAAAAGGTCTTTGGGATGCCAATAAAGGTGAAATGCTGTTCCTTCGTTCCTGGGCTTTCTATAGATTATGGGACTGGTTCCGTAAGGCTCCGATACAAATCAAAAGAATTGAGTCGATAGAAACAGCCGCTTTGCCACCGTCCGAAGGATTTCAGATGCTGGATCAGGCTATTGCCGATTTGGAAACGGCAGCTACCCTCCTGCCTGATGAAAATTATTGGAGTGAAGAGGTTGATAAAGGCAGAGTTTTCAATGAAAGTGCATATGGACTGTTAGTCAAATGCTATGTGCTTCGGGCACGGTATAACAATAAAAATGCAGACGATTACCAAAAAGCCATTTCCGCATTTGAAAAGATCAAGACTCGTTCGCTGGTGCATTTCAATGATAACTTTGATTATCATTTTGAGAACAATGCCGAATCATTATTCGAATTTCAGGCAAGCCATACCACAAACGTAGATAATCCTTGGCTGGATAATAACTTTGGAGGCGGTGTCGGACAAATGGGGGCCATGTATCATTATGCTACCGGACAATGGTCTAATTATAACATCGGCACTTACGGACCAACAAAAAAGTTGATGGAAGCTTATGATACTGACGATCCACGCAAGGAAGGCTCTTTTTCCAAAAACAGAACAAACATAAATGGAGACGTCAACGTACCGCTTACAACAGAGTGGGCTTATTTTGATGGCTATCAATTGCAGAAATATGTAAAACCCGGTCGTTGCTGGTTCGAATCCTCGTGGGGAATTTCTTCCACGAATAATACTCGCCTGATCCGTTACGCAGACGTGAAACTGTTAGCCGCTGAAGCTTACTTGCAAACTGGCGATGCAGTCAAGGCTCTTGCTCAGGTAAATGATATCCGTCTTCGGGCTCGCCAATCAACGGACGACGGTTCCGTTTCTCACGCACCGGCAGACTTGACGTCTGTATCAATGGAATCCATCATGCACGAACGGTACATTGAATTTGCTGCAGAGGAAGGAATCCGTTGGACAGACCTGCGTAGTTGGCATACAGCCGGATTTATTGACCTGGCTACATGGACGGCTGCAGACTTCGGATACAATTATGACCCAATAAATTTCGAATTTGAAGTACCCAAGCATTTGTTATTTCCTATTCCTCAGAAAGAATTAAATACAAATCCTTTGATGGCAACGTCAGGAAACAATCCGGGATACTAACTAATTGAACAGGAATGGAGGGGAGACTATTCAAGAAGTAACAACTGTTTTGGATAATGTCCTCCTCTCCATCCTGCAAGATTTACTATCCCGCAAATGACCAGTCGCTCCTTAACCCACATTGCACTCTAACAAGCAGGTAAAGAAGGAAACACATAAATCACAGAGGCAAACCCACGTATTCGTCCGGTAGCGGCAATGGGATTTCAATCGCCGTCCTCGCCGCTTAATACGAGCAGTTCTTCGACGATGGACGGAGCTATCCTGAAACCAGTGGCTTGCAGTTGCTCAATACATGGTTTCAACGCGGATATCAGACCTTTCTGCTTGGCGGAAAACAGTACGCCCAGCGTTCCTGTAACTTTAAAGCCCAAACGTTTGGCTTCTTTCCGTCCTTTTAAATCATCCAGTATCAGCAGTGTATTTTCCAGCGTAACTGCCAGTGCGATAGCCGACGATTCTCCTTTGTCCAAAATGCGTTCGAGCAGATATTGGTACTTTTTGTCCACAACCGGCATGACTTCTATCCATGCCGGAAGCGGTTCGCCATACTCGTCGCTTATTTCTTCCGTAATCACGACGCGGCGATACAGTTGGCGAAGCAAACTCAGCGCTTCTATCCTGCTCAATACAATCAGGCAACTCGTATCCGCTATGACAATCATTTCAGGCATTGGCAATATCGTCAAGCAGGTCTTCTACTTTGGTGCTGAAAACGGATATGCCGTATTTGCCCATAAGTTCGATAAAAGCCCGTTTGGACAAATTGGCCACCACTGCGGCTTGCCCTGCGGACAACAGTTCGTCGGCGTAGAGCCTGCTCGCAAGATAAACGGAAATATCAAACGTGGAAAGTCTTTCCGTATCAGGCAGATTCAATGTTATTAACTTCATACATCGTTCTAATTTGATAATGCAAATGTACAAAAAATAAGGCTCTATAACGCATCGGGTGAGTAAAAGGCTTTGCCGTTTTTGGGGACATAGGGGACTCCGGGGAGTACTGAAACCTGAGCGACAGATAAAATCCCGGCAGCCCGTGAGGGAAAAAGCGCCGGCAGAAAGTAGATCCGTAAACATCTACCGCAGGGACTGTTCCGACAGTTGCCGGCTCGACGGACAGCGCCATACGGTGTCTAATTACAAGCGTCCCAAAGGCTATCCCTTCCTGCAGAGCGAATTTCCGTCATACGACGCGCCGCTGGACGAAAACGGGCTGATTGACTACTGGGTGAATTCCCTGCCGAACGGCTATCAGTTCA
>JAITBC010000105.1 GCA_031283785.1 Tannerella sp.
ACGACAAGACGGTACTCACTGCAATGGAATTTAAAATTCCTGCAAATTTCGAAGCAAAGCAAATCAGATTTAACACTGTCGACACAATATTGTATTACGACATTTCATCAAAAATATGGACAGGCAACTAAACAGTAACGGGGACATAAAAAAAATAAAAAAATGAAACTTAAATTTAGATTGATTGCAACAGCCATCGCAACGCTGTTTACGGCCTGCATTTTTGCACAGACCGAGATTCGCACGACAGCCGAACTTCAGGCGATTGACAATGACGCTGCCTCATTGCAGGGCAGTTACGTTTTACTCAATGACATTACCATTGAGAACTGGAATCCCATCGGCTCGCCCGAAATGCCGTTCGACGGACAGTTCGACGGCAACGGGCACACGATCACCATTAAGGGCTTCTCGCCGGACGAAACCAAAAAACAGCCGCTCTATTCGTATTATAATCTATTTTTCGGCAAAGCCAAAAGTGCAAAACTGTTTGGCGAAAAGATTGCCGAAATCCATGCGGGGCTTTTTTGCATAATAGGCAAAAAAGGAGTGGTGAAAAACCTGAAAATGGCAGGTGAAACAGGCTACAACAGCGGTACGCAGACTTTGCATATAGGCGCGGTTGCAGGAGTAAACGCCGGTACGGTTCAAAACTGTATTTCCGTCTGCCAAATTACTGCCGAAGGCGGAAAAGTTAATCTGGGACGCAACCTTTTGACGGCTTTCAGAGGCGAACTGACCAACTCAACGCTTCTGTTCACGAACGGCGTATACGCCGGAGGATTGACAGGCGTTAATGTGGGCAAAATTGAAAATTGTTTCTCTGCGAGCAATATTTTCATCGACGGCGAAGGAATAAAATGTGGCGGCGGAATCACGGGCGGTAATGGCAGCAACGCCGGCGGAACGATTGCGCAATGTATTGCCACAGGCACAATTACAACCACCGGATCCGGCGGTGTAGGTACAAAAGGTTACTATCGGGGCGCAGGCGGTATTGCCGGACAACATTGCGTCGGCGGCTTAATCGAAAACTGCGTCGCGCTGAATGAAGCATTGACGGGTTATTATGTAAAATGTATTGTGGGAGCGGATTTAGCGTTTGACGCGGGAAGTACTCCAACAGGAGGTAAAGTAAAAGACAGTTATTATCAAAAGGGAATAACCATTTCTAAGTCAATAGACGCAGGCAAAGACGAAAAAGCGACTCGAAAGGCGCAAGCAGGAAAAGGAATGGAAGGCAAACCGGTAGAGATTTCCGAAACGCACACGCAAACATGGTGGGAAACCCCGAAAGACAAAAAATCAAAATTTGCGTTTGCCTTCGGCGCCGGCGACGACGCCCCGTGGACTTGGAACGATACCGAAAAACGCCCGGCGCTGTATTGGGAACGCAAATAGGAACTGAATTAAAAAAACGGTGGCAATATAAAAAGACGCAAGAGAGCAGCCGCTCTTACATTCCAATCACGAAAATCACGGTTCGGACGGTAAGCGGGGCAAAAACAATTAAAAATGAATTATAAAATAAATTATAAACCGCTCCGAAGACGGGGCATAAAAAAGTAAAGTAAAATGAAAAAGAAAATTTTGATTGCCATGATGGCATTAATCTGTTTGTCGTCATTTTGGGCGACAGCCCAAGATAAAACAGCCCTCACCCCGAAAGAGAAAAAAGGAAAATGGGGTTATGTTGCGCAGGATGGAACAGAGGTTATAGCCTTCAAGTATGAACAGGCATTGGCTTTTTCCGAAGGATTGGCAGCCGTGAAATTAAAAGGAAAATGGAGTTTCATTGATGAAAACGGTAACGTATTGACAGCAAAATACGACGCTGCAGGCTCGTTTTCCGAAGGATTGGCAGCAGTATTCGAAAACGGTAAAGTAGGCTTTATAGATAGCGAGGGTAATGTAGCAATTCCTCTGAAATACGAAACCGAAATCATAAAAAAAGAGAGTGGCATCATTTCAACTCAAAAACTTTTCGCTCAAAACTTCTCTTTTAACAGAAATGTAGCAAAAGTAGTAATGAATGGAAAATTCGGACTGATTGACAAAAAAGGGAATGAAATTGCCCCATTCAAATATGATGAAATCGATAAATTTTCAGATGACGGAAAAGCGCTTGCCTTGACGAATGGCGAAATCAGGTACATTGACCTCGCGGGTACAGAAACGGAAGTTAAAAGCCGCTGGACGGAAATGCCGGTTAAATACAGCGACGGCAAAATAAGTATAGTTGATATGACCACAGACATCAAAGATGACAAAATTTTGGTAACGCTCTCAGGAACGGGGCTTAATCCGATACCTATGCCGGTTATAGGTAAAAACGGCGGACTCGAATTTCCAGAAACGCCTGATGTTTTAATCATTGCTGACGGAACTGAATACCGCTCGCGCGAAGGCGCCATAGCAGACTTGACACGTTCGTACTATTTCAATACAACAAAGCATCCCGACAGCGTCATCATTTTTATGAAAGACACCCCCGACAGTAAAATAATAATAAATTGTGGAAACAGGTAAATTCATTCAATAATATTAACCCTGTTCAGCAAGCGCCTTCGCTGTGTCGAATAAAGAAAATGAAAAAATAAAAGTATTATAACCGCTCCGCAACGGAGCATAAAAATTAAAAATTAAAAAGTATAATGAAAACAGTAAGTTTAAAAGTATTGGTAATAACGGCAATATTTGTTTGTTGTATGGGTATGTCTGCGGCGCAGACGCCGGTAGAAATCCACACTGCCGAAGATATGGCGGCAATCGGAAAAGATAACGTTTCCGCCGCCGGGTCGTATATCCTGATGAACGACCTGACGCTCGACAACTGGAAGCCGATAGGCAGTCTTGACAATAAAAAGGAGTATGGTTTTTCCGGCACGTTCGACGGTAACGGACACACGATTACCATTATCGGCTTTTATGATTCTTCCGACTACGTAAAAATTGGCGTTTTTGGTTCGATAGACGAAGCAGGTACAGTAAAAAATCTGTTCGTAACAGGCAATATCTGTTATAAAGGCAAGCAGAAATCCCTGTATATCGGAGGTATTGCCGGCGTCAATTATGGGCGTATCGTTTGCTGTGTTTCCAAAATTGCACTTGAAGGCAGTATTTTTGCGAGAAAAGAAAAACCGGCGGAAAAAGAAAAACTGTCGGAAAAAATGAAAAATCTGGTCAGTGAAAGTGAAGTGAGTGGCGGCTGTATTGCAGGTAGCAATCAGGGAACAATCACCAATTGTTATTCTGCCGGTTCGGTACTGGTTTACGGAGACAGATATGGAATATATGCAGGAGGGATAGCCGGCATAAACGGATATGTGGTTAGAGGCGGCATTGGATTCAGCGTCGGATCGGGCGGCGGTGGTATCAGCGTCAGTCAGGGAAAAGTAACGTCTTATGATGTTATTTCGAATTGCTATTCTACCGCATCGGTATTTTCCAGCGGCTCCATTGCTATGTCGGGCGGAATAGTCGGAAACATAAATATTCCTGCAGGAGTAATAAGCAAGTGCGTGTCATTGAACAAAACAGTTGAGGCAAGCGCAAAACTAAAGAGCTCAGCGGCTCCGGTGGCGAATACAGGGATTCTGTATTTTCAGAGTCCCAATGCATATTACTGCGAAGATATTGTTATTCGCAAATACAAGAATAGGCAAGAACAGAAACCGGGTAAAATTCAGAAAAAAAATGCAGTTGCCTTTTCTGCTACACAGGAACAATCGTGGTGGCATTATCCTGACGGAGTGACCAAAAAGCAACAACCCCTAAAGGTTGATTTCTCCTTTGGCGGAGACGAACAGTCGCCTTGGGTATGGAAAGATGAACTTAAACGCCCCGTCATGTATTGGGAAAAGACAGACATACAGGAGCCTCCCGCTACAATTGTTTCCGTTCTTGAATTGGAGGCTAAAATTGATTCTGTGAAAATGGAAGACTCCAATATTAAATGGCGAGTGGAGAATGAGACTGTTTTCTTAAGCGGCTATGGAAAGTTGCGCCTTCAGGCAGATAAAATTCCATGGGCGTCAAAAAATGTCAATTCCGCAGTAATCGGAGACAGTATTACCGAGGTCAATGCTATTGGCGCAACAAAAATATCTTCAATAGTACTCGGCAAAGCGGTTGCGAAAATCGGAACTTTTGCATTTTTCAACTTCAACAATCTTGTACGGATAGAAGTACGGAATACAACGCCGCCCGAAGTCGGTTCTTTTGCGTTTAAGTCAACTCCTGTCAAAAAAATAAAACTGATTGTGCCGGCAGGTACAAAAGCCGTGTACGAAAAGAATAA
>JAITBC010000201.1 GCA_031283785.1 Tannerella sp.
GACGCCCTGATCATCCGCCAACCTTCGCGCGCCAATCAGCACGCCGCACAAATATATAATGCCCTTCAATTTAAACAGTCGAATCCCGGTATGAGAAAAAAATCCGTAGTCCCCCATTAGCAATATGCCACCGTCGCATACTCCTTATTACAAGATAATTACGTTTATTTACCGGCCAAGTTGGGTTAAGGAAGCCCTGTTCATCTCTCTCGTGATGAAGTTCATCACATTCGTGACGGGCTTGACATTTCGGAGATTCCGTCCGGAAGGGGAAGACGCGGCGGGACTCTCCTGCTATACCGTAAGAGTGTTACGGCATAGCAGGCAGTTCCGCCGGTAATCACATAGTTGTCCTCAAAACCGGCAAAAAACTCTTCAAGTTACGGATTACCATTTGAAATATTTTTCCCTTACAGGAATATCCAGCATTGCCGAAGCCGCATTGTCGCCGACAAAGTCTTCCTTTTCCGGGTCCCATTGCAGTCTGGCGCCGACTTTCACGGCAATCAGTCCCAGCTGGCAAATCGAAATGGTTCGGTGCGCCGTTTCCAGAGGTTCGAGTGAGGGACGGTTTTCCTTGATGGCGGTAAGGAAATCATCCTTGTCGTTTAAGTCTACACGGAAGGTTTTTTCGTTTGCTCCCAGCGGCGTGTTCAGGATGTCTGCTGACGAAGCTGACAGTTTGTCGGGATATTCTATTTCCACCCATCCGGCAGTTCCTTCAAAACGCACATAAGGACGTTCGATTTTGTAAAATATCTCCATGCCGTCGGCAAACCAGTAGTGTATGTTGAAACGGTTCAGGGTGTTCCACAGTCCCCGGTCGAAATCGCCCGTTCCTTCGATTTCGACCGGACCGGTGTATTCCGTATTGGCGCCCCACTGCACGATGCCAACCAGATGCGCCCCCCAGTTAGAAATCATCCCGTTACAATAGTCACTTACGCGCATCCAACCCGGACGGCCGTAGCCTTTGACGGCATGGACGCGCTTTTCGGTATAGGGCGCTTCCCACGCAGGTCCCAGCCAGAAATCGTAATCCAGTTCGGGAGGTATGGGCATGGTGGGCTGTGGCGGCAGAGGGTCGCCGTTCAGTTCGGGCGGCACGGCCACATATATCCTTTGTATCTTTCCGATACGTCCGTTACGAACCGCTTCGACGGCTTTCCAAAAGTCAGGTAAAGTGCGAAACTCGCTGTCGTTGCGCGTGATGACCTTCGATTTACGGATGGCTTCCACCAAGCGACGTCCGTGAGCGATGCAAGTGGATACAGGCTTTTCCAGCGACACGTGTTTTCCGGCGCGTACGGCTTCTATGGCCATTGGAACGTGCCAGTGATCGGGTAACGACAGCATCACGGCGTCAATACTTTGGTCCTGTAAAACGCTCCGGTAATCGGAGTACGTCCGACATGCCCTGTATGTCGTGCTCCGTTCTTTTCCGTAATGTTCGTCCACTTGTTGCCGGGCTTTTTCCAGCCGCCAGTTGTCTACGTCGCACACCGCTACGATCTGTCCGTGTGGCGACTTGAGCAACTGTGGAATGTTCGGGTTGACCATTTGCCGTCCCAATCCGATGCAGGCTACCGTGATGCGGTTGCTTGGCGCATTTTTTCCGAATACCGAGGACGGAACAATCACCGGCACCAGAAAATTTCCTGCAACCAACATGGCGCTCTTCTTTAAAAAAATTCTTCTTTGATTCATGATGATATGTATTAAATTAACGATATTCATTCAGGACATCCCACATGGCCCAGAAATTTCCGGGCGGTACATCTTCCTGCACGTTATGCACCGGAGCAAATACAAAACCTCCTCCGAGCGCCATCAGGTCGATGATGCGTTTCACTTCGTCGTGCACCTGTGCGGGTGTATCTTTGTTCAGCGTTGACTGTGTATCGACGCCACCTCCCCAGAACGTGAGGTCTTTCCCGAAATCCTTCTTCAGTCCTTCCAGTTCCATGCCTTTGGCCGTGAACTGTACCGGATTCAGGATATCCACCCCTGCATCGATCAGGTCGGGAATGAGGGGGCGGATGGAGCCGCAACTGTGCAGGAAAACCTTCACATGTGGCAACCGCCGCTTGACGTGGGAAAACAAGCGTTTCATTCGCGGGATGACTGTCGCCCGCAACATGTCCGGCGCCAATATGGTGGAATCCTGCGCACCAAGGTCATCGCCTTCGGAGATTACCTGTATTTTGCCGGCGTTGCCGGTTTTTATCATCCAGTCGATAACGGCATCCCAGTATTTTATCTTGTCTTCCATGATGATTTCCAGCAAGGCTTCCACACCTTCCGGATCGAGTACGGTGTCCATGAACCAGCTTTCATATCCGCGGATACGTTGCGAATTTTCTGTAAAACCTGCCGTATTGCGGTCGGCAATACAGCAGAAATCGCCTGCCATCCGTATTTGTCGGTTCAGGCAGTCTTCGAGATCGGCGATGTAGCATTCCCAGTCGGGACGCGGCAACCTGTCCAGATGGTGCACAATGTCGTCACAGCCGGCCAGGGGCGAACTCGCCAGATTGAAATAGATATCCTGTTCGGGATTGTACGTCCACTTACATCCGTAGAAGTCCGGTTTCCCTTTTTTCATCGCTATGGCCTTTTTCCTTCATCGTATTTTCTTAACGGATACGGCAGGAGGATTGGCAAAATCCTGCCAGTACCGTTCGGCGCGGTCGGCAGTCATTTCGCCGCTATATACGGCAATCCGGTAGCGCAACGTATAATCTTTGCCCGCATCCAGTTGCCAGGGTTTCGTTTTAAACGGACAAACATTCATGAAAATCTCGTTCTCACTTTCCGGCCAGACACGTACCGGTTCGGGATAATTATAGTTGGTCGGATAACCCAAAAATAATATCCCCGACAGATTTCCTCCGGCAGTGCCGTTGCAAAATATCCACCTGCAAGTCGTATTCTCGGCGTCTTTGCGTGTTCTTCCTTCAGAAGTCAATATAGTAGCAGTTTTAGTATTCCATTCGGGCGTAGCGCGGAACGCCAGACCGCCGTAGCGGTATTTGTGTACGGTAAGCGACGAATCCGACGCACAGTTCAGTGTGGATACGAAATCCCATAACCATACTTTACGGTTCATTTCATCCGTTACATTCCAGACTTTGACGCCGATGGATTCGTTCAGTGCGATTTTTTCAAATCCATGCTTAAAGACTGCGTATTCCTGCAACGCTTTAAATCCACCGAAAACACTGCCTTCAACGAACGAATGAAACGATTTAAAACGAACGGTACCTTCTCCTTTTACCAAATCTTGAAAATTAACGTCTTTTCCTTCAAAAGAAGTACCGGTCAACGGATTCCATATTCCGTAATGATGAGGATGGTCTTTCGGTTGAATGTTTGTCAGCGTTTCTCCCGAGGGCGACCATAGTGGATGGAAAAATCCGCTACGGCGATATTCGTAAGCCATCCCTTCGGGCGGCAACATCACTCCGTAATGGTATTCCATGATTTTATCCTTGCCGGAAGTCAGCACAACGGCGTCTTTCTTGTCTGTAACGCGAATGATTTTCTCCTGCGAAGAGGTTCCCTTTTCAAGGCTGTACTTACGAACCGTACCTGCGACGGTTTTACCGGTCATTATCCACGACAGCATCCTGCCTTCCGGCAATTGCGCAATCTGGAAATTTAAGGGCACTTTCGTCTTCCTGATCAACTCATACAAGACCAAACCGGAATCCGGTTCAAATGTTATTGGGTCAAGCGACAAACCGACAGGCGTTTCAAATCTGTCAAATGCACCTGATTCCACTGTGATTACTACTATTTCCTGTGCCTGTAAAATAAAAGGCGCAAGTAAAAGAACGATAGTCAAAATATTGTTTTTCATCTTGTTATGTATTAATTTGTTTGTTATTGTTCATACAAGTTTGCTATGTCACCCCTAACCAGTTTATTGTCGGCACTAATTCAACTAAAAAAATATTTGAAGTAATCATTGCCAATCATGTTAGAATTTAAAATATTTCTCTCTGACAGGAATATCAAGCAATGCAGAGGCGGCATTATCGCCGACGAAGTCTTCTTTTACCGGATCCCATTGCAAACTCTTTATACTGTGAACGCGATTTTCGGTATAAGGCGCTTCAAAGGCGGATCCCAACCAGAAGTCATAATATAGTTCGGGAGGGACAGGCAAATTAGGATTGAGCATTTGCCTGCCGCATCCGATAGCAGCGACCGCGATCCGGTTGCTTGGAGCCTTTTTCCCAAAAACAGATGCCGGTACAACGGTAGGCATTAAAAAACCGCCTGCTGTTAATAGTGCACTTTTCTTTAAAAATTCTCTTCGATTATTCATGTAAAATCATATTTTGTTTTGCCGTCTCCAATGCTTTGGTTGTGGTATAATATTTGGCAATCATACCCGGTATTTCCCAGTCGGGAAGTTTGCCTTCGGACAAATAACGAAGATAATTTTCGGTTACCTGTCCGAAATGAGCTTCATGCCCGTTATTATATTCAACTTTCGTAAGTCTTCCGACATGCTGATTATTAACAAAAAAAGCAGCATTTTATTTGCATAAGTCACTTATTTTCAGTAACTTTGTGTCGTCAAACAAAAAACAAGTAAAATGCTACTCAAC
This sequence comes from Tannerella sp., assembly GCA_031283785.1. The sequence goes on from JAITBC010000201.1 coordinate 4,620, forward strand.
AAAGTTACGACAAAGATTTCAGAATTCTAAAATTTCAAATATCCTGTCACGGTAAGTGGTATTTTTGTATAACTCCCGTAGGGCGCTGAGTAAATCTACCATCCCATCACGACTTCTTGGCGTCGGGGTATCTTCTATGGACAACTGACCTATCTCTAATTGGGACTCGAATCTTTTACGCATAATACGAATCTTTTTGTTTTTAGACTTCCGATAACAGGCTGTAAACCCGTTAACCCTACAAAGATAAGCATTTTATACATAACTGCCATTTTTTTTTGGAAACTTTTCAACTGCCTATTATACACACAATTAACTGTATGATAATTGATTATGCGTTTCCGTGCAGACACTGATTATTCAATTTTTCTTCAATATCCGCAAAATGTTACTCTTATTTGTTGCCGGAAGTGTGACTTGAAGTTGTCCGTGTTCGGTGGCTTTTATTGATATCGGCTTGCTTCCGAAGGTTGCCTGATATTCATTGTCAGGATTAAGGCAAACCAACATACAACGTTCGTGTGCAGGCGAGGAATCATCAAAACTCAATGTCGCTTCATATCCCGTATAGTTTTCTTCCATTTTTTCGTCAGATATCCATATTTCAAAACCTGTTGTTACTTTGCCTAATTTGTAATAAGAGGTAAACCAGCTGAGCACAGGCGAAGAAATACCTGTGAACTGATGCCAGCCCGCTCCTCTGCCTGACGCAATGAGGAAATGTTCGAAGGTATAATAACTCTCTTCACATTCTTTTTCCCAGACCCTAAGTCCGGTTATGGCAATTTGGCGGGCAAGGTCACCTCTGCCTGCATCAAGTAAAGCCTTCCACATGTTCCACTGGTGTGGCATCCACACGGCACCGTTCCAATAACCGTCTGCACGATAATACGGAGCCGACCGGTCAACCGCCGACAGTCCGATTGGCGTCCACAACTCGTCCGGATTGAAGATATGAGCAATGAGCGCTTCTGTCTGTTCTTTAGTCGTAATACCTGCCAATAGCGGGTATATTCCGTCTAATCCTTTGTTATAATTCGTTCCGTCGCGATAACGAAAAATACCTGTCGCATTTTCATCCTTATCGTGTTCAACCCAGCCGAAATAACGTGATTCGGCGTCCCATGAATATTTCAGCAAAGCATCCGACAGCGTCTTTATTTCGACATCATATTCCGAAACATCCTTTTTCATACCCAGTTCACGGGCAGCCATGCGAAGAATTTTGAGTGCGCGGATATAAGCAGAAGTTACCGCCACACTTGTAGTACTATTATGGTTCGGTGAAGTCTGTGGAGGATAATCGTCCCATCCTCCCGAATTGTAGAAGTAATCCCACGTCCGCAAAAGGTTCGACCCTTTCATACGTGTGGTCGAAGTCGGATGTCTCCCAATCATAAACATGGCATATTGTTTCATGCGCGGATACATAAAATGAAGCATCGGTAGCGAATGTGAGACATTCCACAGTTCTCTCCATGCAAAAAATTGTATCGGCATTGGCGTGCCGTGATGAATAAAAGCAGACTGAGCGCCGGGTTCGGTTGTGTATTGACGGATACACTCAAACGCTTTGACAGGGTCGATTTCCAAAAGACCTATTGCCGAAAAGCCTAAATCCCAAGTGTAAAGACTGTTCCAGTGTTTGCCCGGTGAAAAATGACGGATATATTCACGTTGCGTATAGAGCGGATAGGTAAAATTCCCGATATGACATGCCTGCATCAGGCGGTAACCGAAACGGTATTGCTCGCCACCGGGAAGAACAGGGAATTCGTCGGCATGTTGACGCGATGCCGATGCAATGAAATCATCGGGACGACTATGAAAATCAGCCACCGAAGTCATGACTGAAGTCTTATCACCTGTACATAGCAAAAGATATATGCTCTGTTCGGAATGGGGTTGCAGCACTATCGGACGCAGGTATGCATTGGCATAATGCTGTTGTCCTTTCCCTACAAGTCGTGTCGAGACATGATCATGTACCATATCACGAAAAAAAGTTTCCAACTCATCGCTAATCACTTCGCGCACTACAGATGGCGTGTAATTCCAGGCAATACCGTAGTATTTAGCGCAATCCTCATATTTCAGAATGATGTCCCTTCCGTCGATTGAGGTTTCCTTATTTGGAGTATAGTGGCGCGGACGTATATCAAAATACAGGCTGTCAATCATCGCAGACTGTCCGTAACAGAAACCATCAAGTTCTATCCCTCCTGTGCCTGCCGATGTTAAAATAAGCGTATGTCGTCCTGCTTTTGAATTATAGTTAGTCCGCAAAATTTCGAAACCTCCTGTGCCTGTAAATTCTAAATTCCTGTTAATTAATCCCTGAGTATTAAAAACAGCCCGCGTTCCTTTCGCAGCACGAAAACGAAATGCAATTGCACCCTCCTCAGATCCTTCAGGAATATCAACTTCATATATCACACAGTCGCCTTCATAACGCCCGAAACCGCCTGCCAGCAGGCTGCCGTCAATCGTATTGCCGCTACGTTGTTCGAACCGCATCAAGCCGTCATATACAAGATTATATCTCGGAAAAATAAGAGGCGATTCTGCCGAAACATAATCTATCGCATTTTTCCACTGCAACTTCTCGGCATTGACTGCCCGGACTTCCGGAAATGTCTCTGAATAATCTATGTATGCCATATTATTCAGCATCAGATTCTGTGTTACCGGCGTATTGTTAATACATTTCACTTCGACCAGTACACGGGCGCTGTCTATTAAATAATAGGTTACATCTGCTACTACGCGATCTTTCCATTCCAATTCATAACGGTAAGTGTACCGGGATGCATCAGGAGCGGCATCCCACGGATAATATGATGATTCGAACGTCACATTGGGCATCAGCTGTCTGTTACGATAGAAACCGGGCATAACAGAAAAATCGAACCGCACGCCGCTACTAACGTCTGCAATATGTGAAATGCCTGCATAGCGTTTGGAATACGACCCCCATGCCGGCAGTGAGATAAGGTCGTGGCTGTTCGTGCAATAAGGCGTCAAGTCCTGCGCATCCGCAGGTGTGGAGGACAATTGCAACAGCAATAATAGTGTAAATAAAAGGATATTCTTCATACTATATTTCCTCCAAAGCTTCATATACAGCCAATAGATTTTCCTGTGGAGTGTTTTTTGGCACTTCGCATCCGACTGAACTGGTGTATTTTAATCCTCCGATTCCGGCGCATTGTTTCACACTGTTTTTGACAGTAGCCACATTGCCTTGCAAGAGTATTGCTACCGGATCATAATTGCCGTTAACACAAACCTTGTCGCCGTACAGCGAAGCAACTTTTTCTAAGGGCACCATCCAATCGACGTCAATGATGTCACACAAATCAGCGGGCAGCAGTTCAAGAAAAGGTGTTGTATTACCGCAAATATGCAGTTTGGTCATAGCGCCTGCTTCTTTAATGGCTTTCAGCAAACGGATCTCGTAAGGTAATGCCCACTGTTGATAAGCGTTAGGTCCTGCTACGGAAGCTATCGCATCGCCAACGCCTATAATAATGTCGGCACCTGCCTTAATCTGAGCCTTGGCAAATTCCTTAATAAGACGATCTCCGGCGCAATGAGGCACGCCATCTTCAGGATATTCCAATGCCATACCCATATCGGCGCCTTCGCGCATCGGGTCTGAGATAGTTGATACTGCATCAATCCTGTACTTTTGCATACTTACAATGTTTGCCTGCGCCAAACATCGATAGTCGCAACAAAAATCAGCATACGACACGCATATCTCTTTGACTGCCAAAAACATCTCATTACACAAATCGTCTTTCGTCGCAAATGCCGAAATAATCAGTTCGTTACAAACCTGTCGCCAGTCATAGCAGTGTGAGTGCAGAGGCATCATAGCCACAGCAAGAGACAGTACCCCCGAGTTCCAGGCATTTTCTTCCGCCTTAGTATCGCCCGGAGTATTCTCTTTTCCGTCCGGTGACATCCAGTATGGTACTTTATAATCATCAGCTATAAAACGGTCGGCTTCACTAATTACCATCCTGCATACCATAGTTTGCGTCTCACTGTCGAGTTCGTTCCACAGCAGCCATGCGCCTTGTCCCGCCAATGTAGCCCAAAAAGCGCTTTGCCAGTCAAAGCCCCAACCGTTTCCATCGGTTCTGTTCTGTTTGTAGGCCGAAGCAACGCCTTTAATCATTCGTTTGGTTATTATTAGCGCCGTTTCCGGCGATATTCCAAGATCGTGTTCGTTCATTTTCGCAAATTTCAATGCCACAGAAACAGCATAACAGACACTCGCAGCAGGGCGCACATCATGCTCGGTATATTTTTCAATTATGTACAAATCACGTTCTTTGTCTAATGTGAAAGATTCACATATCCATGAAAGATTGTAACGAACAGCATTGGAAAGTATTCGCCGGCATTGTTTTTCGTCTTGTCCTGCCTTATGACCATGTTTCATGTATTCCTGTTTAACAAGAACCACCCTATCAATTATGTTCTGCGTATTCGCAGATGAAACAAATAATGATGCAGTCAGTAAAAGTAATACAGTTTTATTCATGATGCAAAAATAATAATTTTTTCACTATAATACTGACTGCACAAGTGTTTTTTGTTAAAAGAAAACACTTGTACAGTCCGTATGAGATATCACTACCATCCGGGATTTTGTTCCAGTATAGCGTCAATATTACTGTCAATCGTCGATTGCGGAATAGGCCACAGGAAATCTGTCCACGGTTCGCCGCTTTTCTTTGCAGGATAGTCGGCGAAATTAACCGCATACTTCATAATACGGTTCCTGGCAATGTCGCCACCCATTCGCAACAAGGTCTGCCAACGGTTTTCCTCGGCGTAGAGTTCACGTACCCGCTCGTCGAGGATATAATCTATTGTTACGTCACCGGGTGTAACCAACGGAGCATGCGCACGTTCACGCACTTCGTTAATATCGGCGGCGGCTCCCGTTGCGTCGCCTTTCCTGAGTTTTGCCTCCGCACGAAGCAATAATGTTTCGGCTGCCCGTGCAATGTAAAAAT
>JAITBC010000202.1 GCA_031283785.1 Tannerella sp.
GATTCGGCAGTACGGTCGATGTATTCGGAAAAATTACTCTCCAGCTCTTTCTGTGTGTATCCGCATATCGAAGCGTACTGTTTATTAAGCGTAATATCTTTCAGACTGTTCAGCGCCGAAAAAACCGAAAGACCTGAAAATTTGGATACGCCGGTCAGGAAAATAAATCGCAAATATTCGTCGGCGCCCTTCATTACCTGATAGAAATCATGTACGGCTTTACGGATGGCGTCCAGATGGGAATCAAAAAGATGACTTGTGACCGGTTTGTCGTATTCGTCAATCAGTACGACCACTTTTTGGCCGCTCTGTTCATGCAGGGATTCCGTCAATTCCCTAAAACAGCCGGACGCAGATTCTGAGGCTAACGTAATTTGGTGTTTTTGAGCTATTTTTTTCAGGTATGCAATCATGTCTTTCTCCATTTTTTCCGGTGTGGAATGGTCTATCAGCGTCCAGTCTATTTTGATAACCGGATACGTTTGCGACCAGTCCCATTTATCGTAAATAGAAAGTCCTTCAAACAGTTCTTTCTTTCCTTTGAAGATGGCTTCCATGGTGCTTACAAGCAGCGATTTTCCGAACCGGCGCGGACGGGAAAGGAAATAAACTCTTCCATTCGAAATGATCCGGTGAATGATTTCGGTTTTGTCTACATACAGACAGTCGTCGCTGCGTAAGGTTTCAAACGACTGCGTTCCTATCGGTAATATTTTCATGACGTGTCACTGTTTTATAATTATACTGCGTGTATCTTGTTTTTGTCTGCCTGAAATCTGTTAATAGTTTTCGGTTTCAGCTTGCAAGATTAATCATAATTTCAATAGAAGCAATGAAATTAGGCGGTTTTAAATATTTTCCATTCTGTATTTCACTTCGAAACAGTGAGATAATTTGTAATCGGCTTGTTGTATTCGTCAATCGGTATGATGCATTAGATGCTAATTTGATATTTGAATTAGGTGCTGTTTTGAAAGTCCGGAATCTTTTTTATAATTTTGTCCCGTAACATCTTTATTTGAATGAACCTATGTCGGAAACAATAAAGGACAGAAGAGTGTTTTCTTTGCTTGAGGTCATGAAAAGCGTACAGAAAACACTTGCGGACAGATATAAAAGTTCTTTCTGGGTAAAAGCAGAGATGAACAAGTTAAATTTTTATAGACAGTCGGGTCACTGCTATCCCGACCTGGTCGAAAAGCAGGACGGGAAAAACGTTGCCCAGGTGCGGGCAATGCTGTGGAAGGACGATTATCGGAGGATTGACGACCTCTTCCGCAGGACGCTGAACGAACCGCTGAAAGACGGTATCAAGATTCTGTTTCTCGCAAAGATTTTCTTCGATCCCTCTCACGCACTTACATTGCATATCATGGATATTGATCCGGATTATACGCTGGGCGATCTGGAAAAAGACAAGCAGGAGACCATCCGGAAACTGAAGGAAGAAGGTATTTTCGACCGGAACAAGCTGTTGAAACTGCCGTTGCTGCCGCAGCGGATCGCGATTATTTCGGTAGAAACGAGCAAGGGATACAAGGATTTTCTGGGCAAAATCGACCGTAATGCGTGGGGATATCGTTTTTTTTATTTTCTGTTTCCTTCGCTGCTCCAGGGTGAAAAAATCATCCGGTCTATTTCCGCCCAACTGAACCGTATCCGGAAAGTAATACATCACTTCGATGCAGTGGCTATCATACGCGGCGGAGGCGGAGAGATCGGGCTTTCCGCCTATAACAATTACCTGCTGGCAAAACAAATCGCCCTGTTTCCGCTTCCTGTCCTGACGGGGATCGGGCATATCACGAACGAAACGGTAGTTGAAATGGTTGCTTACAGAAATCTAATCACGCCGACCGACCTGGCGGATTTTTTCATACAGCAGTTTCATAATTTCTCCATGCCGCTCAGAAATATGGAACAAAAATTGATCGCTCTGTCCGATCGAATGATCAGTCGCGAACGACTCAAATTTCAAGCCGAAATGAAACTGTTTCGTTCGGTCACCGAATCCGTCCTGTTCCACAACCGAAACAGAATTGATCAATTGTATGAAAAGCTCTCGGACAAGTCGCAGTTGCTGATTCGCGAACAGATCATGTGGCTGGACAGCATGGAAAAAGACGTAAACAGTTTGAATCCGGAAGAAATCATGAAGCGCGGCTACAGCATCACGCTGCACCGGGGGAAAGCTGTAAAAAGCATTGCCCAGTTGAATGCGGGCGACACGCTGAATACCCTTGTCTTCGGGGGAAACATCATCAGTACGGTACAGACAATCCACCTTAAGACGGAGGAAAGTGAACCGGATACGGAAGGAGCTTGACGCGACCGGCAATCTGTTAAACACAGGCGTATGAACCGGCATCTGTTTTTTTATTGCTCCCGGGGCTGCTGGCGGTTTTGTGCGGGAAGAAAGCTTCCGAGATGGACGGAAGAAAGATGGCTGGTGGAATGTATCTTGCAGGATGCGTTGATGAATCGGATATCGGCTATAGTGCTGAAAGTCGTTCGGGGTGGGTTCAACGGCTGCGACTATACCTGGTTCGGCGGTCGTATGATTCGTTACGGATTCGTACAGGAAGCGTACGATGAAGTGTAGCCGATGCTGAAGCGCGTGGTCAAAAACGGAGGATTCTTCGAATGGAACCGGATCAACGGAATGCCTTCCGGTTCGGGTGCCTTTCGCGGTTTGGCCGGCATGCTCCATCAGGCGATTGAAGATTTCAGACACTGGGCTGAGTAAGTTCAATTAGAAAATGCGATTTTTAGAGAAAAAATTATTCTCTTTTTTCTTGTACGGTAATTTTCTTTTCCGTACATTTGGCGCCGATATTTGTTTTCTAAATTGTTTAATAGAAATAAGTTTTTTACAATCGCCATGATTATATTTGACAGGACATTCAGCGAGAGGGCTGTTCTGGAAGACAGGGAGGCTTTCAACAGATTGCATAAGTTATGCCGGAAGCTACCGTACGATAAATTCATAGCTGAAAATGTCGTAGAAGGTGCTTTTTTTGCGCTATGGGAACGTCAGGATATATTTTGTCCTACTAACCACGTACTTGCATGGCTGTTGCTGGTTATGAAAAACCGTATCCTGAATCACAAGGACATGAATGAATTCACTTTCGCATACGTGGAGCAAGGAAACATGCGTAAAAATAATATCTGTAATTATGAATTTAAAACCTTATTTGCATATGGAACATGAAGAAAAATGACAAAAACCGGAAAAAAAACGGAGAATCCGCAAATATCCTCCGAAGAGTGAAGCCATTGTGCTTCAATTTAAACAAATTTTTACTAATCAAAAACTTAACATGTAAAACTTATGAAGATTTTTAAACGCAGGTATAACATTCCTGCACAAAGTAGCGAATTATTTGTTATCATGATGATTTCTACTGTATTATTAATATGTGTATTTTCGCAGGCGGGTGCCGTTGAACTCTATTCACAGGGTGTAAAGGTGACGGTCGACGCCGAGCGGACAATGCTATCGGATGTGCTGGACAAGGACGTCGTCTACACGATACTCAATGGCCATACCATCCTGCAACAGCAGCCCCGCCATATCACAGGTATAGTGACGGACTCCAACGATGAAGCTATCATTGGTGCAAACGTTGTGGAGAAAGGCTCAACCAATGGTACGGTGACCGATGTGGAC
>JAITBC010000237.1 GCA_031283785.1 Tannerella sp.
TGAAGGAGCTGGTCAATAAATATAACCCTGATATTTTCTGGACTGACGGAGAGTGGGACTATACTTCCGAGAGGCTGAAAAGTACGGATTTCCTTGCATGGCTGTATAACGAATCGCCCGTCAAAGAGACGGTTGTGGTAAATGATCGCTGGGGAAAAGAAACGCGCAGCAAGCATGGCGGTTTTTATACAACCGAATATGATCTGGTGCATAGCGATAATGTGAAGGGAACAAGAATATATCATACATGGGAAGAGTGTCGTGGTATAGGACATTCATTCGGCTATAACCGAAACGAGAACCTGGAGGATTACAGCTCGTCGGAAGAACTTGTACACATGCTTGTTGAAAAAGTTGCTTTGGGAGGTAACCTGCTGCTGAATGTAGGTCCTACTGCCGACGGACGTATACCGGCGATTATGCAACAGCGGCTTTCGGATATGGGGAAATGGCTGAAAGTGAACGGAGAAGCTATCTATGCGACGAAGCCTTGGGACGCAGCGTCAAAAAATGCGGATATATCCGCCGTATATACGACGAAAGGCAGCGATTTATACATTATTTTTACAAAATATCCGGCAAAGGGCGTAACGATAAGTGGCGTTGCTAAAAAACCGGCATCGGTTAAACTGTTGGGTTCGGACGTTAAAGTGTCATATGTCGCTAACGGCAAGAATCTGACAATTCGACCGCCATTACTGATGATGGGGCAATCCCCCTGCAATTATGCATGGGTATTTAAAGTATCGGGATGCCTGTAGCTTTTAAAAACCGTAAACGGGTTTTCGGGTTATTTTTTTAATATCTGACGGAGTAAATTTTTTACATTTATTTGAGTGGTTTCCGGTAAGTTTGTGTTATCTTTGCCAGACTATTTTAGTTACGGATGAGACAAACAATGGTAAAAACGGGCAAATGGATGCTGGTAGTTCTTTTTCTGATCTACTACCTGTCGTCTACATCCTTTTACCATACGCATTATTTCAGTTGGGGCACCGTTACCCACTCGCATATTTTTTTTCCGTTTGGCGATAACCCTGCGGCTAACCATAACCATACGCCGAGACAGTGTGTGACAATTCAACTCCTGTCGCATATCCTCCTGACGTTCCTGACCGTTGCGGTGTTATTTATGGTAGCACAAGTCTGCCGGATATATATTCCGGTCAGGCGATACATATCCCATATACATCTTATTACATTACCGCTCAGGGCGCCTCCCGTCCGGAATTAGAAATATTTGAAGATAGCCGCGCAATTTATAATTGACGGAAGCAGATAGTTTTGTAATTCATAATTTATAATTCATTAATTTATACTTCAATGAAGAGTCTTATCATACCGGTATGCCTGCTGGTGTTGTTTGGTTGCGGAAATCATTCCGGTAACGATGACGCAGGCAGCAAACAATTTATAATCGAAGGAAATCAAATCACTGTGCCGGAAAACGCGCCGGTGTTACATAAAATAAAAATCCAAAATGCCGAAACAGGCAATTATCAACTTGCTTTTTCCGCTGCGGGAACGGTGCAAGCTATTCCTGCGCAGTATGCCGAAATAGCATCGCCTTTTGCCGGACGTATTGTTAAATCTTTTGTACGGCTGGGACAGAAAATCACTTCCGGCAGTCCGGTTTTCGAAATCATTTCGCCGTCCTTTTCCGAAGCGGGTAAAGCGTATTTTCAGGCGAAGCAGGAAATGGAACTTGCCCTGAAACATCTGAATCGCGAACGGGATTTATTAGCAAATAAAGTCGGCGTAGCCAGAGAAGTCGAAGAAGCCGAAGCGAACTACGAACTCCGTAAGAACGATTACGAGCAGGCTTTGGCAGCAATGCAAGTTTATCAGGTTACGGACGGCGTTCCCGGACAATCCCTGATTGTGCGTTCCCCGATAGCCGGCGAAGTGTTAAAAAACAATATTGTCACCGGTCAGTACATACAGGAGGATGCCGGATCCCTGGCGATTGTCGCCGATTTGGACAAGGTATGGGTAACAGCCCATGTCAAGGAAAAAGACATTCCCGCGCTTGATCGTATTTCGGATATCAGGATAGATATGGACGCCTTGCCCGGTACGCCTGTCACAGGTACGATTTATTATACAGGCGGAATACTGGACGAAGAAACCCGTTCGATAGAAGTGATTATCCAGTGCGATAACCGCGAACGAAAAATAAAGCCGTATATGTACGGGACAGTCCGCTTTATCACTGTGCCGTTGCGGGATGTTATCGTTCCCAACTCCGCTATTTTGCAGAACGAAGGATCCCTTTACGTAATCGTGAGTGAGGACGGGAACAAATTCCGGAAAGCCAATGTAACGGTTTGTCCCGCCGGAGAGATGCAGACTGCCGTTCTTTCCGGCGTCAGCGAAGGAGAAAAGATTGTCGCCGAAGGTGCATTTTACTTTATAGACGCTCGATAAGCCATGTTGAAAAAGATTATTTTTGTTTCGATACGTCGGCGGGGGTTGATGTTTGTATTGTTCCTGTTCCTTGCATTGACAGGTTATTATGCATGGACACAATTGGCTATTGACGCCTATCCCGATATTGCCGATACGACGGTTCAGATCGTGACGCAAGTGCCCGGGCTGGCTGCCGAAGAGATAGAACAACAGATAAGTATATCTATCGAACGGGCGATGAGCGGCTTACCCGGACTGAACGTGATGCGCAGCAAGAACACGTTCGGACTCTCGACGGTTATCCTGGTTTTTGACGACGGCATTGAAGATTACTGGGCACGCCAGCGCGTCAGAGAACGCCTGACCGAAGTAGAACTGCCTTATGATGCCGTTCCCGAACTGAATCCTCTGACCTCTCCCACAGGTGAGATTTTCCGTTATATCATTGAAAGCGACCGATTAAGCCTGCGCGAAGTAACCGACTTGCACAAATGGGTGATTATCCCGCGTTTACGCCGGATAACAGGTATTGCAGATGTAAGCAATTACGGGGGTATCACGACCCAATACCAGATAGAAGCCGATCCTTATAGAATGGATAAATATGGAATCACATTGAACGATATCACCGAAAAAGTAGAGGAAAATAACGCAAACGCCGGAGGCAGCATACTTAGTCGAGGCGATTTGAGCTACGTGATACGGGGAATCGGATTAGTGAGAGACCTTGAAGATCTGGGGCGCATCGTAATTAAAACGGTCAATGGGACGCCTGTTTACCTGGACGATATCGGCGTCTTGAAATACGGTACGCTTGAGCGGAAAGGCGTACTGGGATTCATTGATGATACGCGCGATTACGACGACAGCGTAGAAGGTATCGTGCAGATGCTTCGCGGCGAGAATCCTTCGCGGGTACTGAAAGAAATTCATCATGCAGTGAACGAACTCAACAACGGAATCCTGCCCGAAGGTACGCGTATCCACCCTTTCATGGATCGTACGGAATTGGTGAATACTACCCTGAACACCGTTTCACATACGCTTATGGCCGGGATGACCCTGGTAATTCTGGTATTGATACTTTTCCTCCGCAGTTGGCGAGGCGCATTGTTAGTGGCGATGACCATTCCCTTCTCCCTGCTTATCGCCTTTATCCTGATGCACGTTACCGATATTCCGGCCAACCTGCTTTCGTTAGGCGCTATCGATTTCGGAATCCTCGTAGACGGCGCTATTGTGATGATGGAAACGATATTGAAAAAGCGGGAAAGCCACCCGAACGAAACGTTAAAGGAAAGTGCCATCCACGAACGTGCGACGGAGGTCGCCCGCCCCATCTTTTTCTCTACGCTCATCATCATTACGGCTTATCTGCCGTTGTTTGCTTTCGAACATATCGAGCGTAAACTGTTTACGCCAATGGCTTATACGGTAGGTTACGCCTTGCTGGGCGCATTGGCCGTAGCCCTTTTTCTCATTCCCGGCCTGGCTTTCTACGCTTATATGAAGCCGAAAAAGATGTACCGGAATAAATGGCTGGAGACGTGGACGGAGATTTACCACAAACAGACGGTCCGTTTGTTGGGAAAACCTGAACAGATAGCCTTGTCTTTACTGCTTATCCTTGTCGCTGCAGGCATCCTGAGTTTCACGGTTGGGAAAGACTTCCTGCCGCCGCTGGACGAAGGTTCGATATGGATACAGGTACAACTCCCTCCGGGTATTTCCATTGAAAAATCGAAAGAAATGGGTGCGGAGTTACGGCGGACGCTGAAAGAATTTGAAGAAGTGACATACGTGATGACGCAGGTAGGCCGTGATGACGAAGGTGCGGAAGCGTTTTCCCTTTCACACGTGGAATGTGGGATTGGATTGAAGCCGTATAATACGTGGAGGAGTGGGATGACAAAAGCTGAATTGATTGAAGCCATGTCGGCGAAACTCTCGTCCATGCCCGGTTATTCGGTCGGTTTCTCACAACCGATTATCGACATGGTGATGGATCAGGTAGCCGGTGCACACAGCGATTTGGCATTGAAAATCTACGGCGACGACATTCCCGGAACGCGGCTTATTGCCGACAGTGTGGCCGGGATATTGAAGAAGATACCCGGAGCCGTCGATGTAGCCGTCGACCAGGAACCGCCGCTTCCGCAGCTGCAAATTGTCGCCGACCGCGAACGTATTGCCCGTTATGGTTTGAACGTCTCGGACGTGACGGATTTGATTGAACTTGCTATCGGCGGCGCTTCCATTTCGCGTATTTACTCAGGAAATAAGAGTTACGACGTCATCTGCCGTTTCGGTGAAGAACATCGAAATTCCCCGGAGAAAATCGGGAATCTGCTTCTGACGACGGCTTCCGGTGCGAAAATTTCTCTTTCGCAGGTAGCGGAAATCAAGACTACGACCGGCGCCAGTACGATTACCCGCGAGATGAACGAACGTCACCTGACGGTTCGTGTAAATCTGCGAGGGGCTGACTTGACGGGCTTTCTGAACAAAGCCGATGCTGCTATTCGCGAAGAAATACAGTACGACCACAGCCGTTACAGCTTCAAATGGGCGGGACAGTTCGAGAACCAGAGCCGCGCTTACAGGCGCCTGGCCGTTGTTATCCCGTTGGCTTTGGGAGTGATGCTATTGTTGCTGTTCGGCGCAACCGGAAAATTCCGACAGGCAGCGCTGATGATGTGCGTTGTCCCCCTGGCCGTGTTTGGAGGCATGCTTGCGTTGAACCTGAGAGGTATGACACTCAACGTATCATCCGCCGTAGGATTTATAGCCCTGATAGGCGTAGCGATACAAAATGGGGTGATCATGATTTCGCATATTAACAACTTGCGCAAGGATGGTCATGGACTGGAAAAAGCGGTAACGGAAGGCGCGTGTCACCGTTTCCGTCCGGTATTGATGACGGCTTCGGTAGCCATTCTCGGACTGTTACCGGCATCAGTCAGCACCGGTATAGGTTCGGATGTGCAACGCCCCTTAGCTACGGTCATCGTTTACGGATTGCTTTCCGCAACCGTTATTACCTTATATATCCTTCCGTCGCTCTATTACTTGATGGAAAAGAGACGGGACAACGTGAATTAGACAAATTTATGCGTCTCACACGGGAATACACCCCTTAGGCTGGGGTATAATATCGGGTATTTATTCGAAATTAATTATTAAAGCATGGAACATATATTTATTAACCGTCAATTATCATTTAATATGCATCATATATTGTTTGTCGCTCGTTATTTATCTTTTGTCATTGTTTTACTGTACATTTGTCAATCCATAAATTCGCAGGAACCGGAGAGAATGCAGCAACCGATTGATTATAAAACATACATGGACAGGGTATGGAGGCAGAATCTGGGTTATGCCGCGGAGAGGCTTAATCCGGACATTGCCGAAGCCGGAATAAAGGCGGCGAAGGTGTTCAACGATCCTTCGCTGAGCGTGGAATATGCCGATAACGACGACCGTCGCCTGAAAATGGGACGGTCGGTTTCGGTAGAATTGAGTAAAACGTTTTCCGCCGGTAAGCGAAGTGCAAATATCGAGCTTGCCCAAAGCGAAAAGGATTTGAACGAAGCCTTACTGGAAGACTATTTCCACCGCTTACGCGCCGAAGCTACATTGACTTATCTCGAAGCTGTTAAGCAGTCGGAGCTTTATTACCTCAAGGAAAATACCTGCAGCAATATCCACCGACTGGCGGCGGGCGACAGTATCCGGTTTGCATTGGGCAAAATCACTCAGGTGGACGCCGTACAAAGTAAGGTGGAAGCGGAAATTGCATCCGGCGAACTGGCCCGGGCGCGGACGGAACTGTATAATGTTTATGCTTCGCTGGGACTGTGGACGGGCGTTTTCGACAGAGACGTCCTTTACCTCCCGTCCGAGCGTTTGCCGATGAGGGAGGAACGTTCGTTCGACAGCGGCAAACTCCTGCAAGCGGCGTTGGAGAATCGTGCGGATTTGGCGGCCGCCATGAAAAATGTTGAGGTAGCCCGGAAAGCATTAAAAGTGACGCAACGTGAGCGCAATATAGATTTCGACATTGTATTGGGTTACAATTACAATACCGAAGTCAGGAATGAAATAGCGCCTGCACCACGATTCAACGGCGTCACGGCAGGCATTTCCATACCGTTGAAATTTTCCAGTACGAACAAAGCCGCCGTGCAGGCTGCCGGTTTTCGTAAACGTCAAGCGGAACTCAATTACCGACAAGCCGAACTTGAGGTGCAGACTTCCGTGATGCAAAGCCTGCGGCTGTATCGCTCGTCGCTCGAACAGGTGAAACGCTACGAAGACGGTCTGCTGGATGACGCCCGCTCGGTGCTCGAAGGGAAAATATACAGTTACGAACGAGGAGAGACTTCCCGGCTGGAAGTGCTTGTTGCCCAACAAACCTACAACGAATTGCGTACCGCATATATAGAAACGCTATTCGGCAGCATCGCCGCACTTGTCGAGTTGGAACGGAGTGTCGGAATCTGGGATATAGAACTGTAATTCCCGTTGAGAGATGATGAAGACTAACAATCATAAATAAGTACTATATATCATGAAAACGGCGTGTTTAAGCATTTTTATTTTGTTGTTTGCCGGCTGCGGCGGGCAAACCGACTGGAGAAGGAAGACGGAAGTTACCTTGCACGATGCTGTTCTGCAACATGCGGAATGGGCGATGCGGCAATTGCCCGAAACGATAACGAATTATGCCTGCCCCCGTAGCGCGGGAGGCATACACGATTTTTATTCCGAAGGTGATTACTGGTGGCCGAATCCCGACGATCCTGACGGGCCGTATATCCGCCGTGACGGGGAAACGAATCCTGAAAATTTTACGGCGCACAGGCTGGCGATGATACGTTTCAGTAAAATCGTCGGTTATCTTGCTTCGGCGTATCTTGTTACCGGAAACGAAAAATATGCGGAACATGCATTCTTGCACATCCGGGCATGGTTTGTGGATGAAGATACGAGGATGAATCCCAGCCTGCTTTATGCTCAGGCTATCAAGGGCGTCGTTACGGGGCGGGGTGTCGGTATTATCGACACCATCCACCTGATGGAAGTCGTTCAGGGTATTCTATGCATGAAAAATGCACGGTGTATTCAGTCGGACGATTTGCGGGCGGTGAAACGGTGGTTTGCCGATTATCTGGCATGGCTGGTTCATCATCCGTATGGCGTCGACGAGATGAATGCGCAGAACAACCACGCTACTTGCTGGGTGATGCAGGTAGCTGCCTTTGCGCGTCTGACGGGCGACGAACACCTGCTCGGATTGTGCCGCACGCAATACAGGGAAATTCTTTTACCTCAGCAAATGGCATCCGACGGCAGTTTCCCGAAAGAACTTGCACGGACGAAACCTTACGGTTATTCGCTTTTCAACCTCGACGCCATGGTTGCCGTCTGCCGGATACTTTCCGTCGATGGCGACGACCTTTGGGAGTACACTCTGCCCGGAGGACAGAATATGAGGAAAGGGATTGACTTCATGCTTCCGTATATTTGCGACAAACAAACATGGATGTTACCGCCTGATGTGATGTATTGGGACGAATGGCCGATTGCTCATCCTGCACTTATTTTTGCTGCAGCCCGATACGACGACGACGTGTGTTTCGATACGTGGCGAAAGCTCGAACATTACCCCGTCGTCAGCGAAGTAGAACGTAACCTGCCCATCCGGAACCCGTTGATTTGGATGATTGAGGAATGATTCCCAAATACGGCCTGTCAGACTGTTTTACAACAATCTGACAGGTCCCGACATTCCTGTCGGTTGCCAGGCCTGTCCGCGTGTCCAGGCGTGACCTGTTTTGTTTTCCGGATTCGATTTGAAGTAATTACCCAGGGTAGTGGTTATTTTCACCATTATCGTTTTTGAAGCGGCTTTTGCCAAATGTTCCGGTATCCGGTACAGATGTCTGCCATACCACCGGCAGCCGAGTTTTTCGCCGTTCACCGTTACCTCCGACACTCCGTAAACCTTGCCCAGATCGAGCCAGTTGAATGACGCGGTATTATTGCCGTTCAGCGTCTTTTCGTAGAAGAGATGCCCGGCAAATGAACGGGTATTTTCGTCGGCGGCGAGGTCTGTCGGAGTTTGCAGTTGCCGTTCCTGCGAAGTACCGTTGATATGTTCCATGCGCAGTGTCCAGCCTGTCAGTTCCATGCCCGCAGTTTCGGCAGGCGCTGCGGGAGCGTCCTGACTTTCGCCGACGGTGTCGAACACAATGAGTTGCGAGGATGCCGGAGGAAGATCGACAGTCAGCGTATTGCCCGAACTGTTAGGATAGCGATAGCGTTCGCCTGTTTCGGCATTCCACAGCCAGGGATAGCCTTTCGCATCCGGAAATTCGGCTTTGATAACGAAACGTTCGTCGGAACTGCGGTTGCAGACAAAGAAAATATCCTTGCCGCTGCCCGTCTGACGTATCTGACTGACGTATGCGTTGGGACGGTCGATACGCATGTACGGTTTGATGTCGCACTGCTGCTGTACGTCCTTGAACCAGGCGACAATATCTTCTCCCGGAGCGTTTACGGTGAACACTTTCGAGGGATTGGCGCGTTTCATGGCGGTAATTGTCTGCGCCACCTTTTTGTCGTTTTTCCGGTAGTTTTTCAGTCCCGACGATTTGAACGGCTCTTTTCCGACGAAAATCACTTTCCCGCCTTTACCGGCGAACCCGGCCAGAGCAGCGGCAGTGGCAGGTTCCATGGTTTCCACTTCCAGGAGGATGAGCGTATGATATTTCCGGCTGTTGTATTTCAGGTAACCGTTTTCGGCGACGCTCTGCCGAATGACGGCCTCGCTTGTGTAGTCGCAACTGTTACCGTTTTTGTGAATCGCGTCCCACACGCGGTACTGATATTCCGGATAGTGCAGTTCGGGGAACGGGTCGCGTTGCGTACCGAATTTTGTCCACATGTCGGCAAGCGGATGCAGCACGGCAATGTCGGCAAAGGCTTCCGTTTCCTGCAATACTAATGAGACTCGTGATTTGTAGGCTGCCCACAGTTTGAAATATTCCCACCACAGGTTTCGTTCGTTAAGGTACATCCCGTAGCGTATCCATCCCGGGAACGGCGCTTCGAGCGGCGTGTAATTGAAGCCGTGAAGTATGGAGTGGTTTACGCCGGAAAGGTTGCTCATATCGCCCGACATCTTGATACGTTCCAGAGTGGCATTGAAAACGACCGACGTGTTGGTCGATTCCTCGCAGCTGACGATTTTTTTCCCGGCGTAATGCGCCGCCGAAGCTACGAATTTATTGACGTTCGTATAGGTAGGATTCTTTGCAAAGTCGCGGTTGCTGCTGCCGTCGCTGCTCCAAATCCATGTTTCACATTCCGGAATATCGATGTTCATTGAGGCTTCTAACGGATGAAATTCCCGTCCGTAGGTTTGTACACGCGACCGGAATCCGTGTGCGTTGCACCACTCGGTATAAGGAATCAGAAAGCGGTCGCGCATGATTTCCATGCAAGTAATGAAGAAGTCGTAACGTACGCGCTCCACTTCTTCCTTTGCCGCTCCCGACAGTTGAGTGCTATCGGCGCTCTCTATCGGACGTCCCATGTGTCCTACTTTGTAGAGTATAAACGGCAGATACGGAGTCACGTCGTAAGTTCTGCGCCGTTTAAATTCGTCGATAAAGTCGGAACACCAGTTGGCGCCTTCGAGTTCCATGCTGTCGCAGAACATAGCCCGGAACGGCTTCAATCCTTTAATGGCGGGAAAGAGAGTGTCCGACATGCGGTTGAGAAATTTCATCACAGCCCGGTTGTTATAGTGGTTCAACACCGGACCTGCCGCGCCGGGGGCGCCGTTGATGACCGCCTGAAAGCCGGTAACCGTTACCATCGCATACAGAACATGTTCGCCCGCAGGTACATCCACGCTGACCGTATCCCTGCTCCCGTCGAACGGCAACCACGCCGGCGGGGAAAACGAATCCATCTGCACCGGCGCCAGGCATATCGAATGAATCGCGCTCGTAGCGCCCTTGTACATCGACATGCCTTCCGGCGCTGCTTCTTTCAGGAGTTCGGCCACATCTGCCGTAACCGTAGCCGGGCCTTTCACCTTGCGCGACGTCAGCGTAATCAGCTGCGACTGTTCGTCGCCCTGCATGAACTCCGCTCCGAAGGGCCATCCCGAGCCGACAATGATGTCGCAGACCATGCCGCGTTCGTCGGCTCCTTTCAGCGCTACTTTCACCATCTCCATCCATTCCGGACTGAGCCATTTGAGCGACGGAATCCCGAGGTCGTCGCCGCCCGGGAAGGCTATCGGATTGATTTCCACTCCGCCGATACCTGCTTCTTTCATAACGTCCAGTTCGCGAAGAATTTCCCCGGCCGTTACCTTATCGCCGTTCCACCACCAGCGGACGAACGGTTTAGCCGTAACAGGCGGATTCTGAAACGCCGCGAATAGAGGATCGGACGCTGCGACGGCGGCAGTGTTGCCCGCAAAAAACGCATACGGACGAAGCGCCGGAAGCCCGACCGTCAATATCATTCCCGACTTGAGGAACGACCGCCGGGAGATAAAATTTTTACTTGACTTTTTGTCTGACATATTTTAATTGCTTATTATATAAAGGTACAAAATTACGTTATATTTTCCGCAAAAATACATGAAAAAACCGGATTTCCAAACAGGAAAAAATTATGCTTTCTCAAAAAAACAATAAATCTTCTTGTTGTAATAAAAAAAAGCAGTAGATTTGTTGCTTGTAGACCTTATTTATATATATTAATGGAAGGATAACAGTTGTTTGCGGTTAGTCGGCAGGCATTTGTTTTACGTGAAAAACTTGAGTGGATTATGGATACAGATTTGTGTTGGCAACAATTTTTGGAGAAGGGCGATAATAACTCTTTTTCCGTCATCTACAGCAATTATGTGGATGAACTGTATTCCTATGGAATTCATCTGGGATTTCAGGATGAAACATGCAGGGATGCCATACAGGATGTCTTTTATAAATTATATATCTCACGTGAAAACCTGCACCATATAAAAAACCTGTCAACGTATATTTTTAAATCCTACAAAAACCGCTTGATAGATATTACCCGTAGAGATGCACGAACGGAAGGCCTTGATCCGTTTAATGAAGATTTTCCCATACAGGTTACCGTTTTGGAAGAGATTATAGACATTGAAGATTCCGAAATATTGAAGAAAAAGGCAGAGTCGCTGTTAAACAGCTTGTCGGGACAACAGCGTGAAGCGATATATATGAGATATATGCATGAGTTAAGCTATGAAGAAATAGGTACGGTTTTGGGTATCAGTGCGGATTCTGTCAGAAAACTTATGTACAGGGCAATAAAAAAGTTGCGTGGACAAGCTTGAAACGGCAGGTAACAGGAGCGTCCGGATAATGGAAAAAAATTTTTTGTCTGTTTTTTGTCCACAAAACGAAAAGATAAACGTCATTTCAGAAAACGGAAAAATTGTAACTGTGGAAAATGATCGCCGGAATATTAAAAAAGAAAACGAATTTCTTCTAAATGAGGATTTTATAAAGTGGAGGCTTTTTCGGACCGAAGAGCTGGAAGATCAGTGGTCCGATTTCAGATCTCACAATCAGCATCTCGAACAAAGTCTTGATGAAGCTGTCGCTCGATTTGACGCATTGAAGATGAACAGGATCTCACTGCCGGATCGTGATAAGGATCGCATTTATCAATCCGTTTTGCAGGAAGTCGATCGATACGAACGGCGGCGCAGGCGGTGGCTCAAAATCGGGCAGTCGGCGGCAGCGGCCGTGTTGCTGGCATGCATTTTTTCCGTTACTTTGTTTGTCATGCGGGATGGACAGGATTCGTCGCATGACGGGCCGGCGGACGGCGTTATGACGGACGAGATGCTTCGGGGAGAAGGCGTATATATACAGTCCGGAGAGCAGAAAGTCAATATTATAAACAATTCACATATTGAGCTGACAAAAGACGCGAAGGCACTCGTGATAGCGGCGGACAGCGCGGCGGACGGCGGGAAAGAAATGCTGTTATCCGCCACGGCGTTGAATAAACTTGTTGTGCCGTATGGTAAACGTTCGAACTTAGCATTGCCCGACGGTACGAAAATCAAGGTTAATTCGGGAACTAAAGTGGAATTTCCCGCTCAATTTAAGGGAAATACAAGAGAAATTTATGTGAGCGGAGAAATTTTTATCGATGTAGCGAAAGACCTGCAGAAAACATTCATCGTACATACTCCCGATATGGATATTCATGTCTGCGGGACATCATTCAACGTTTCCGCCTATAACGATGACGCAAAGAAAACGGTTGTACTGGTCAACGGTAAAATCAAAATAAAAACGCCGGAGGGTGGAACCAGCTTGCTGCCGAACGAGAAGGCAGACCTGGAAGGCAGTAATATCACAAAAGAAAAAGTAGATGTTTCGGAATACGTCAGCTGGACGAACGGCATATTTGAATTTAATAAAGCGCCGATGTCGGATATATTAAAAAGAATCGGACGGTATTACAATGTCCGGTTTGAAAGCAGTAACGATATGATACTGAATGATAAAACATATTCCGGGAAATTGTTCCTGTCGGATAATTTGGATAGCGTTATGGTTTCCATTTCGTCTATATCCTCAACTGCATACCGGAGAGAAAACAGTATAATTCACATCAATAAAAAATAATGCCTATGAAGAAAAGATGAAGAAAAAAATCGGACAATGGCGCTACATTGCCCGATAACGTGAAAATCAATTTACAAGTATTCATAAATCTATTATGTAAACCAAAATTCATTACAAATGTATGGAAGAAAAATTTAAATCTAATCGATTTGCAGGAAATATGTGCAATAAAATTTTGAGGATTATAGAAATATCCGTTTTGATGATCTTTCTCTGTCTATATACCCTGTTTGCGAAAGATGTGTATTCCCAACAAAAAGAACTTTCGCTGGACTTGAGAAATGCAACAATAAAGGATGTTATCTCAGAGATTGAAAAAACGAGCGATTATGTATTTCTTGTTACTGACGACGCTTCGCCGGAGCTGAATAAGAAAACCAGTATCCATGTTGATAAAGAGGTCATAAGTAACATTATGCAAACAATTCTGGAGGGTACGGATCTGGCGTATGCCGTGGTCGAAAGGCAAGTATCCGTGCATAAAAAATTACCTCCAAAAATAACCCGTGATGAGCAGATAACTGGAGAAAAAGAGATTGAACAGCAAAAAAAGAAGGTTACAGGCTCTGTTACGGATAAAGACGGTGAAAGCATTGTCGGAGCCGGCGTTGTTGAAAAAGGCACTACTAATGGAATCACAACGGACGCGGAAGGTATGTTTTCACTGCAGGTAGGGGCGGATGCCGTACTGACAGTCTCTTATATCGGCTATATCTCACAGGAGGTCAATACGGCAGGCAAAACGACTTTTGACATTGTTTTGCAGGAGGGAACGCTCGAACTGGAAGAAGTGGTAATAGTGGCGTATGGGACGCAGACGAAACATACCATCACGGGAGCCGTTACTTCCATCGGGAGTAAGGAAATACAAAAAACTCCGGCGGCAAATGTCGCAAATGCTCTTACGGGACGCTTGTCGGGCGTTACCTTTATTCAGCAAAGCGGTCAGCCGGGAGCGGATGATCCGATCATACGGATAAGGGGAATATCGTCGTTAGGAGATCCGCTGGGTTCTGCCAATGACCCGCTGGTATTGGTCGATGGCGTCGAACGTAATTTCAGCCGTATAGACCCGTCCGAAATTGAAAACATCTCAGTGTTGAAAGATGCCGCATCCACCGCCGTCTATGGCGTAAGAGGCGCTAATGGCGTGATTATTATCACAACAAAAAGAGGCCTTTCCGGTAAACCGCAATTATCGTATTCCGGACAGTTCGGCCTGCAACAGCCCTCGATTCATCTTAAATACGCCGATGCCTATCAATATGCCTATCTTGTCAATGAAGGACAGGAAAATGACGGTATCGCACAGGAAAACAGGACGTTCACATTAGAAGAAATAGAAAAATACAGGACCAATTCAGATCCGTATCTGTATCCGAGTATGGATTGGATGGATTATCTTTTGAAAGAAGCGTCGCCACAGCACAAACACAATTTAAATGTTCAGGGAGGAGCCGAAAAGTTGAAATATTTTGTTTCCCTTGGTATCCTTGACCAGGGCGGGATTTTTAAAGACCTTCAGATAGGAGAGTATAATCCATCGTTTTCATACAGGAGATACAATTTCCGGTCGAATTTTGATTTTGAATTGACCCGTTCGACTACAATAAAAATCAATGCCGGTGGAAATATGGGAAACAGAAACGGCCCGTCTGATAACGATGGAGGGAACGGTAATTTCTGGTTCGATCTTCAGCAGGCTAATCCCCTGGGAGTTGTCGGTGTAGTGGATGGGCAAAGGATTTTCGCCGAAGACAGGCGCGGCCGTCCCGATCCGTTGAATGACCTGTATTTCAATGGTTTCAGAAATGTCTATAACAGTGACTTCAATTTCGATATTTCCGTTGCCCAATCGCTTGATGCCTTCCTGAAAGGCTTAAAAGTACACGGAACAATCGCATACGACAGCTATTACACTCATACCAAAGACCGCGACAAAAGCTACCCGACGTATTATACAAGAGCCGATCCGGATAATCCGGGAGATTATCTTTTGATAAAAAAAGGACAGGAATGGGGCATGGGTTATAACGAATGGTACAGCAAATGGAGGAAAGTGTATGCCGAATTTGGTATAAACTATGAAAAAAGTATTAATAACCATAACATAACGGCTTTAGCGCTGTATAATCAGCAAAAAAGATGGTATCCGGGTTTGAACCAGGCCGATATCCCGACGGCATATATGGGCTTCGTGGGACGTGTG
>JAITBC010000238.1 GCA_031283785.1 Tannerella sp.
AAAAACACAGGAGGACAAATCGGTCATCTGACCTGCATATCAGAATCTTAACAACAGTGGCATTATCCGTTTAAAATTAATAGATATACAATATTTTATCACACATTTTCGGCTCCTTAACCTGACGGCTACGATATGGAGACTACGTCGAGCGGGAAATATTAACCGAAATATAACCGCAAAACCGGCGAAATAAAGAACCGCGGTGTAGTCGGATAAAAACACATTACGTTCGGGATAAAACATTAAAGTTTTAAATACTAACAACTTCTACTCAGACAAAGTGACAAACAGGAAACAGTGGAATGATTCGTCCAGTTTTCAATGTATCAGCGACTTGTGCGACAAATATCGAAATAGTGCTATAAATATCGAAATAGTGCTATTGATTTTTTGTACCAAAATAAAAAATAAGGTATACCTTTGTGTGATTTTTATTAAAAAACATTGTGTAACTAAAAGCGATTATGTGCAAAGATTTTTTATACAGAGCCTCAATTTTTTTCGGAAATAAAGCAGTTTTTAACTGCTTTGGCATGATTTTTGCACACACACACACACACACACACACACACACACACACACACACACACAGTCAATATACCAAAAACTTTCTAGACTGTCACATATCCTCAACAGATTATTTATATGTTCGATTGTTCGTTCTGCGCTGTTATTGCATACCGGTAATATTTGCGTCGGCAACTATTTTATTTTCGGAACAAATCCATGCAACCGGCACAAATCAGCCGGAACTGTCGGGACAGACTGTTGTTCGGAACATCAGTCAGCCGGAACCGTCGGGACAGACTGTCGTCCGGAACAGCAGACGTCGAAACCGGCCATTCTGGAAACCGGATTGGAAACAAAAGTACCTCTGTTTATCAGTCAGGGCAAAAAAATCAAGGTTGATACCCGTAGCAGAATATTACGGGAGTGCGATAGCCGTAAACAAAAAACAGTTTGTGATGATAATTCCCGCAAAGAATATAAAGATAAACTTTTGTCTTTGTGGAAAATATTTATAGTTAATTTTTATTTAAAAATCTATTATGTATGAGAACAGTTAGTTTTATACTTTTATTATTTAGTGTTTTATCTCTGTCTGCCAGAGATAAGTTTCCCCAACTGACCGGCGACGGTGTTGCCGACGATACGGAAGCCATTCAGGCATTGCTGGATTCCAAAGCAAAAACAGTTTATTTGCCTGAACCCAAGGTATGTTACCTGGTAAGCAGGGCGCTGCGGATTTATTCCGATCAGACGCTGAAATTGGACCCGAATACCGTAATCCGGCTTGCCGACAACGCGATGGATTACCTACTGATTAACTCCGACCGTGAAAACGGCAACAAAAATATCAGTATTATCGGCGGGATATGGGACGGGAACAATATCCATCAAACCTGTCCTTACCATCAGGGAGACCGCAGTGAAGGCGGATTGAAAAAGTACATGGGAAACGTGATTTTCCTGATGAACGTCGAAAATCTTCGAATCGAGGGTCTGACCATCAAAGACCCGGAATCTTTCGGCGTACACCTGGCGAAAGTACGCATATTCACTGTCAAAGATATTGTTTTTGATTACAATCTGGAATTAATCAACGAAGACGGTATCCACATCAAGGGACCGAGCAGCGATGGATTTATTCAAAATCTTAAAGGCGACACCAACGATGACATGGTGGCGCTTAATGCCGACGACCAGCCGATGTTTGAAGCTTCCCGCGGTCCGATAACCGATATACGTATCGACGGACTCTGGGCGCCAAACGGATTTACTGCCGTCAGACTTCTTTCGGGTGGCAGTCCTGTCAAACGTGTACATATTTCCAATATTTACGGTTCGTTCAGGGTCAATATTATTTCGTTTACACATTTCGGACTGCACGTCGGCGAACCGCGTTTATTCGAGGATATTACTATCGACAATGTTTACGCGGCACGACAGATGGAACCCAATCTAAACCCGCAGCCCAACTGGGTAATGACGCCAAAAGGAGTGGAACATGAACAGGATAGGCATACTGCCGAAGAAATCGCATCCGGACAGTACATGTGGTGGGAAAATAGTCGCAAGGAAAATGCCTTTATGTTGATTCAAGATGGAGTAACAGTCGAAAATCTGAGTGTATCGAATGTGGCGCGGCACGAATGGCTGTCGGAAACGCAACCAACGTTCACTGTCGGAAAAGATGCAACAGTACGGAATTTTAAACTGCGTGATATCGAACATCAAAACCATACGGACAAACCGCTGTCCTTAATCCTCAACAACGGAACAATTGAACATCTGTTTCTGGATGCGGTTGTAATTCGTGATAAAAACGGAAAAGACAAGATTCAGCCGGTTACCGGAAACGGAACTGTAGTCAAAATGCACGGAGATTTTGTAATTGAAGAATAAAGAAATCATTCAGGAATACAAGACTTTCAGGAATTGTTTTTCCGGAAAAAAATAATTTTCAAGTATTAATCTTTAATTCTGTTAAAGCTATGAAATATATGTACAATACCTCATGACAAAATGACGGCAAAAGTTCTTCGGAAGAACTGCGTATCGCAAATGTGGGATACGGTATCCCATTGTATCGGAAATATTATGAATAATAGAACCGAAGCTCCTTACCTTTACAGATGTAAAAGGTCTTTTGAAAAATCTATAACAGATAAATGAATCTAAAATTTAATAAAAATTTATAATAAATTAAGTATATGAATGATAAAATATTTGTAAAAAAGAATGCACTATGGAAAATGATAATTGCCGTATGTGTATTGTGTTGTACGTTTTCGCTGTACTCGCAAAAAACTGTCAGCGGTACAGTGACAGACGTAAATGATGAACCAATAGTTGGTGCAACTGTCTCCGTTAAAGGGACATCAAATGGAACAACTACTGATACGAATGGAGCATATCGCCTGAATGTACAGGAAAATGCAATACTTGTGTTTTCGTATATAGGCTATGTTGCTCAAGAAGTAACCGTAACCAATCAAACCGAAATTTCGGTGAGATTACGGGAAGATTTACAGAACTTGGACGAAATAGTTGTTGTAGGCTACGGTACACAACGAAAGAGTACTCTGACCGGTTCGGTTTCGGCTATTAGTTCGGAACAACTCACTATTACCCCGATAGGTAATGTGACGAATGCACTTACCGGAAAGCTTCCCGGTCTGATTACCGTACAATCGTCAGGTATGCCGGGTTCGGATCATGCAATTTTAAATATCCGTGGTTTCGGATCACCATTAGTGATTGTCGATGGCATCGAAGCCAGTATGACAGATTTAGACCCCAATCAGATAGAGACAGTTTCCATTTTGAAAGACGGAGCAGCATCTATTTATGGAGCGCGGGCAGGTAACGGAGTTTTGCTGGTAACTACTAAACGAGGCATACTTCAGAAGCCCTCGATTACGTTCAACACTTCTTTAACCTTGCAGGGCGTCACAAACCTGGCAAAGACCATAAGTTCGGGACAATGGGCACAACTTCGCCGAGAAGAACATTTGAACGCCGGGCTACCGGAAGAAACTGCGCCTTTTACTGCAGAAGAAGTAGAAAAATATTTTGCAGGAAACGATCCGGCCTATCCTTCTTCCGACTGGTACCATTTTGTATTCAAGGACTGGGCGCCGCAACAGAATCACAATATGTCTATTCGTGGTGGCAATGAAAAACTGAGATACCTCGGCTTTTTTGGTTACCAGAAACAGGAAACCATGATTAAAGAAAATGGAGGGGATTTCTCTCGTTATAATATGCAATCTAATGTTGATGCGGCGATTACTTCGAGAATTAACCTCTCCGTCGATTTATCTGCGGCATACGAAGACCGTAACTTTGCTCAACGAGTACCCCACGACTATTACTGGCAAGATTTGTATGGAACTCAACCATGGTATCCGACCACGTTTCCCGATCCGACTAAATTACCGTCCGGAGGAATCGACGTGGGAAGTGTGGCTATGACCTCTAATATGAATATTATCGGCTATGACCGCAAAAAATTCAGAGATTTGAGGGGGAGCATTACGCTGTCTTACGACTTGCCTTTCATCGAAGGTTTGAAAGCCAAAGCATTCGTAAATTACAGAGACTGGGAAACACAAGGTAAAGAATTTGTGAGACCATACGAGTGGTACACCTACAATTGGGAAGCGGATGTTTATACGCGGGCAGGAGGCATAAGGTCGACAGCTGAAGCCAGTGAAAGTTTCGACCTCAACAAACAATTGACCCAGCAATATTCGCTGAACTATGACCATACATTTAATAATGTACATCATGTGACGGGATTAGTCATGCTTGAAAGCATAGACTATTCATATCATTACCTTTCGGCAGGACGCAGAGAATTTTTGACCCCCGCTATCGAAGAACTGTTTGCCGGCTCAACAGCCACCCAAACCAACTACGGCTCTGCACAGGAATGGGGACGGGCAAGTATGATAGGACGTATCAATTACAGTTACAAAGATAAATATCTGCTGGAAACTATTTTACGGGCGGATGCTTCAGCCAAGTTTCCTGAAGAGAAAAGATGGGGTTATTTTCCAAGCATTTCTCTCGGATGGGTCATTTCTCAGGAAGGATTCATGCAAAACGCAAGCATAATAGAGTTTTTGAAACTGCGAACCAGTTATGGGTCTTCGGGTAACGACGGGGTAGGAAATTTCCAGTATCTTGCCGGTTTTCAGATAGACGGAATGTATCAATGGGCCGATGAGTTTGTCAGTGGTCTGACCGCAACCGGTATGGCAAATCCGTTGCTGACATGGGAAAAGATGAGCGTATATAATGGCGGATTGGATTTTTCAATTTCGAACCGTATGATTTATGGTACGATAGATGTCTTTTATCGCAAGCGAGACGGTATCCCGACTACGCGCAACATTTCATTGCCCAGCACGTTCGGCGCTAGGTTGCCTACGGAAAATATCAACAGTCTGAACGATCGCGGATTCGAAATCTCTCTGGGAACAGCCAAAAGAGGAAAAGATTTCACGTACGACATTAGTGGAAATATTTCATGGTCGCGAGCTAAATGGGATCATTACGAAGAACCGGATTACGAAGACCCCGATCAAAAACGGCTGTATCAGAGATCCGGACAATGGACAGACCGAGTCATGGGATATGTTTCCGACGGAGTATTCACCAGTCAGGAAGAAATCGACGCTCTGACATACGAATATACTTCGCTGGGAGGAGGAAACTCATTGCTTCGTCCGGGAGACGTAAAAATCAAGGATATAAACAACGACGGCAAACTGGACTGGAAAGACCAGCAGGAAATAGGAAAAGGAAATACACCGCACTGGTTTTACGGTTTGAATGCCAACATTACTTATAAAGGCTTTGACATTATAGCCATGTTTCAGGGCGCTTTCGGATATTCTACCACGATAGCAGGTTATTACGGCACTACAGATACGTACTACAAATTACGCTGGACGGAAACGAATAACCATAAGGATGTGTTGATAGCAAGGCCGGGAGGCGTCTCTCGCGGCGACGGCTCCGACTACGTACTGAGACCGACGTCTTATCTAAGGTTGAAAAATGCATCGTTGGGATATACCTTGCCCAAACAATGGACAAGCAAAGTCGGAATCGACAAACTACGCCTGTATATTTCAGGCACCAATTTGTTTACTTTAAGCACTTTGAGTAAATATTACATTGATCCGGAAGTGCCAAGTGGCCAGATACACAAGTATTATCCGCAGCAGCGCACAATCAGTTTCGGATTGAATATAAATTTTAATAATAAATAAAATTAATTGAGATGAAAAATAAACTGTTATTTTTGATATGCGCAGGTTTGTTGAGTCTGACTCCTTCCTGCATAGATGAAGTATTGGACAAAAAGCCATTAAACATCATTTCCGAAGATGTAGTATGGGATGACCCTAATCTGGTAGATGCCTATATGGCGAATAAATACTCAAGAATGACAATCCTTCAGTTCGAACTGGCAGGGAATATCGTTGCAAGCAGTGACTACTGGCCCAGACATTTCGGATTTATGATTGTTTCCGTAGTATCCGACGAAGTTGGCAAATACTTTTGGTGGGGAGGTTTTGGCGCCATGGGCTATAAGCAGGGAGCTTTGAGCATTGGCGGAGGTTTGCTCGAATGGTGGGAAGATGCCTATTCCATAATTCGTGATCTGAATATATTGATTGAGAAATTGCCGGAAAGTTCCAACGATCCCGATTTCATCGTTAGTCGCGTGGCGGAAGCTCGTTTTCTGAGAGCCTTCAACTATTTTGCGATGGTTAAACGTTATGGAGGCGTTCCTTTGATTACCAAGTCGCTACAATTGGATGCATCGGAGGAAGAATTGTACCCCAAACGCAATTCCGAGAAAGAGATTTACGACTTTATTCTGGATGAAATGGATGCTATCGAAGAAGACCTGAAAGGGATAACTGAATACGGACGCGCTACACAGGGCGCTGCGCTGGCGCTGAAATGCCGTGCTGCACTGTATGCCGGCAGCATTGCCCGATATGGTAAAGTGCAACTGGATGGTTTGCTGGGGATACCGCAAGAACAGGCAGCCACCTATTATCAGAAGTGCTTGGACGCCGCGTATAAAATCAAAGACTGTGGTTACAGACTGTACAATCAGGACGCTGACAAGGTGCAGAACTTTAAAAATATCTTCCTGAATGAACGGAACAGCGAAATGATTTTGGTCAAACAATATGATGTAACGAAAAATTCATGGATGTATGGTTTCTTACTGTGTCCCAAACCGCATGGGTTTGATACGGGAATGTCTATTCATCTTTACCTGGAAATGATCGAAGAATTTGAATATATGGACGGACGACCCGGAACGCTGGATCGCAACGCCATTCAAACGGAATTGTGGAGTATGGAAGATTTATGGAAAGACAAAGACCCCCGTTTCTTCGCATCAGTATGGACGAACGGAACGCCGTGGAAAGGTGGAAAAGTGGATTCGCATCGTGGAATAATCGGAAGCGATGGCGTATTGTATGAAAACCAGCAGGATGCTTATAACGGCGTGCCGGCATGGGGAAATCAACATGTGGGCGGAGATTTCGGATCAGGTTTTGGTGTGTTGAAGATGCTGAACGAAGCCTCCAACGCTAATATGGATGATAAAGATGGTACGGATTGTCCTGTTTTTCGTTACAGCGAAGTATTGCTGAATTTAGCCGAAAGCGCTTATGAACTGGGCAAAACAGACGAGGCGCTGGACGCTATCAATCAAATCAGAGACAGAGCCGGTATTGCCCGAAAGACGGCTATCGACATGGAAACCATTCGCCATGAACGGAAAGTAGAACTTTTCTTTGAAGGACATCGCTACTGGGATGCGCGTCGCTGGCGAATCGCTGTTGATAAATTTTCGAAACCGGGATCTGCGCTGAGATACATTCTGGATTATGAAACGGAAAAATATAAAATATCGGTTCTGGATTACGATGGCAATAATCCGCCACATTTCACAGAACGGCATTATTATTTCCCCATCACGCTGGGCAGGACAGGACAAAATCCGAATCTTGTAGAAAATCCGGGATATTGAAAATGTTTGATATTTGAATATTGTATTATCTTTATCCGTCCTACAGACAAACGGAAAAATAATTGATTTTATAAATATTAGTTTACATGAAGACAAAAATAGTTTCATTATCAGTTACCGCATTGATGATAATGCATGCGGTAACTGTTTCCGCACAGCTCGCCGACCTCAACGGAGGTCCGATTGGTATTGAGCGGGTAGCGATGTGTGTCGGTTCTCCGATTCCGTATATTTCAACTCCACCGAAAGACAATACTCCCAACTGGGTGCAAGTTGATCTTGGAGCGGTTTTACCTGTCGAGGCAGTAAAACTGTATCCCTATTTTCAGGACCAGGGATGGCCCGGCGCTCACTCGCACAATTTCCCGATACGTTTCCGTATAGAAGCCGCCTCCGGCGAATCGTTCGACAATCCGTACATGATAATCGACCAGACAACGCTGGATTTCATCGGCTATCCGCTGGAAATAAAGACGTATAAACCCTCGCAGCCTGTGTCGGCGCGGTATGTACGG
>JAITBC010000242.1 GCA_031283785.1 Tannerella sp.
TTCTTCGGATGTCACGTACCATTTCAAGTCGCCCTTCTCACTCTCAGAGTAAGTATATTGCACATCCGTACTGGTGATGCTTCCATTTGAGGTCATTGGTCTGAAACATCCTCCCCAACCGGTATCGGTATGTATTTTTAATTCGCCTTCCGTTAAAGGTCCTTCGTAAACAATATAAATACCGGGATTGCCGTCATCCCACAATGCAGTCAAATTTCCTAAACTCCAACCTATTGAAGTAGCGTTTCCGACAGGATACAATTTTTCGAAATAATATTGAACATAGTTATAATTTATTTTCATGTTCTTCCTGTCCACATTGATTACATAGTAGCCTTCCCGCTCTGTCGGAAACAAATCATCCGGCTGGTTTGCAGAGATTCTCTCAACTAATGTATTGTTATCCTCGCCTTTGTTTATTGACGGAAGGTCGCTGTCGGGACTGTAAACAAATTTGAACCCACCCTGATTCAAATTACCCTGCCATTTATACAGTCGTCCATTGACTGTTTCGGTCAGCGTTGCCGGATTTGTATCCGGATTGGCAGAGCCTGTCAGATAGAGCGGTACGGAAGCATAAGCATAAGTAATTACAGTGAACTTTGTAACCGCAATTTCGGGATATACAAATTTTTCGCCTCTAATATTAGCGACTACTCGTGCCTCCAGATTCACTTCTTCGCCGGGATGAACTTTCCATTGCGATGCTATTATCTCATTCAATTCGCCCACCGTATAAATTCTGGTGAAATCTGTGACCGTATCTCGCGGCGTAGCGGTTTCAAAATTACGGTCGGCAATATCCATTCTGAAAATATAAGTAACGGTATCGGTGGGATTTCTGTCCACACCTTTGTTCCAAGTAAATGTAACAGCTGTTGCCGTCTCGTTAGCTTCCAGCAGTATCACTTTTTCGTTGGGACCCATAATAGTCAAAGGTTCGCCTTTGGCTCCTTCTGTTTCCGATTTGTCGCAGGCAAACAGCAATAAACATGTTGCCGCCAATATTCCTGCCTGATATATAATTTTCATAAACTTTTTATTAATTATTAACTGTCAATTATTAACTATTCTCCGCTCCATCCGGGCAATTGCCTGAGATTGGGATTTTTATCAATCTGATTCTGGTGTATTGGAATCCAATAATTTTTCCATGTAAACCCGCGTTTGAAATATTGTGTACGCACATAAAATGCATTCGGATTGTTCGGGTCGTCGCTTTTTTCGGTACCGTTGCGATTCATTCCGTAGAAATCCACCGAGAGCAAATCTTCAATCTGTTTCCAGCGACGGATATCGTCGAAACGTATGGCAAACTCACAGTTCAGTTCCACTCTGCGTTCACGGTGGAT
Organism: Tannerella sp.; assembly: GCA_031283785.1. The sequence goes on from JAITBC010000242.1 coordinate 1,353, forward strand.
AGCTTTGCGCATTTCGTCCTGCCCGACAGGAGACGGAATCTGGTCTGCTCCTGATCCGTAGGTCGGTATTCCTGCCCTTTCTCTGATTTTGTTAAGGTAAAACAGTATTTCGGAAGTTTGCGAAGGGTCCCATTCGTTCAATGCTTCGGCATAGTTTAAGTAAGCTTCGCCCAGACGATATAAAATACCCGGACGATATGGTACGCCCGAACCTGCCAAATCCGTATTCGGATGCACTCTTTTGAAGAGCTGATATCCGTTTTCCGGCGAATCCCATGCAACAACATTGTCGATTCCGTCCTTATACAAATTCAATTTACGTCTGGACGCCCTGTACCATTGGTCATTATAGCGTACCGAAACATAAAAGCGCGGTTCACGGTTACAATACATATTGTAAGTACCCGCATTTGTAACCGGATTTTCAGTGTTGTTGGACGAAGCGCCTTCCGCTTCTATCCATTTTGTTTTCCGCCTTTCGTCTTCTGTAGAAAAACCGGTTTCGGAATAGCCGGATGCTTCATTTATCACCGGAGTTTTTCCGTCGGCTTGATAGCCGAGAATGGCAGGCAGTCCGTTTTTCATAAAAAATGCATCTACCAGCGACTGCGTTACGCCCATAAAACCACTTCCACGGGAAGCATACGGAATCGCATGACTGTCGTAATCGAAATAGTCGTCGCAATGAGGTTTTGAGAACAGAATTTCCTTGTTACCCTGATTATATTCCCTGAGCGACATGTATGCATACGACATGAAAGGGTCTATCAAGCCGTCGGCATTGTATTCGTAATAAAGAGCATATCCGTTGGCATGGGCAAGCTCGATAAGATCCTTGCAGGCGTTTGCAGCCTGTTCCCACCGTTTACTATTATATTCGGAATCAAAAATCTTTTCACCCTTGTCGTTCACATATTCGACATATTCCGTCTTTTGGTTACCGTTAACTAAAGGACTTGCCGCAAAAAGCAACATTCTTGCCCTTACTGCCAGACACATCACCGAAGTAGCCCGTCCGTATTTGCGGGGTTCGCTGTAATAGGCGGGCAACAGTCTCGCCGCTTCCTGCAATTCGTTGTCTATCCAGTTTATCATTTCATTGTAGGGTCTCTGTCCCAGCATCAGCTCTTCCACAGGAGTGTTAAGGTCTGCCAGACCATCCTGAAAGGGAACAGCGCCATAACTGTTGACCAACAGATAATAAAAATAGGCGATAAGGAACTTGCATTCGGCTTTCATCAGTTCAACTTCTTCGGATGAAACACCCTGTGCGATATTCGGTTTCACATTGTTGATAAAAATATGAGCCGCGCGTATTTTTTTTGGCAGATTACCCCAAAAGTCCATATTCCATGGGCTTTCCGAGTTCCATCCTCCCCGTATTTTTGTAATATCGTCAGCGCCCCAAACTTCGATGCCCGAATTTTTTGAAAAATCATCGGCATACATATCATAATTGTCTCTGCCTTTGAGAAAGGGCGAAGGGATACCGCTGTAAACTCCGGCCAGCCAGTCTTCGGTACGGGTTTTATCACGAAATACCATATCCATTGTCAGTTCGTCATCCGGCGCTTTGTCCAGAAAATTACAGGAATAAACCGTAAATAACGCCAGTAACAATCCCGTAATTTTTATACGTATAATAATTTTATATTTCATTGTAATAATATTTAATTATAAATCATTAATTATTTAAAGGTAACATCCAGTCCAATTGAGAACGAGCGCATGATAGGATATCGTAATCCATTGTTATTGGGCGTACTCAGTTCCGGATCCCATAATTTGAATTTGGAAAAACATAGCAGATTGGTACCGCGAAGATATATTCGCGCGTGTTTTATCATTGCCTTTTCAGTCCACAATTGCGGTAAACTGTATCCGATTTCCAGATTCTTAAGTCTTAACATACTCATATCTTTCAACCACCATGAAGAATCCTGACGATTGTTCGGATTTTGTCCGATGTACAAACGCGGATAAAAGGCGTCCTGTCTCGGATTTTCCACCGTCCATGCATCCAATGCGTTGGTATAAATGTTACCGGTAACGCCCGACTGCGCTCCGGGTATAAAATCAGTACCCTGTCCGATGATTCTTTCGGTAAGCGCATTTCCCTGAAACAGGAAAGCAAAATCGAAGCGTTTATAGTTTACACTTGCAGCGAATCCATATACGAACTGCGGGTCTGAAGTGCCTCCGATAGCGGTCTTATCCATTTCAGTAATTACGCCGTCTCCATCCATATCAGCATATTTGATGTCTCCCGGATTTACTCTTGTAGTAAATTTATGTACGGGAATACCCTGTTTTAGCGTACCGTTATCCAAATCCGCAAAGTCGTTTTCGGTAAACAATCCTTGAGCAACAAATCCCCACAACTGATTTATAGGTTTGCCTATTTGAGAGCGGGTAGTTCCCTGTACGCCCAGTGATTCGTCTTTTTCTATGATTTCATTTACGGCATAAGTTGCCGTAGCTCGTGCGGAAACCGCCCAATCCCTGTTGATTTGCCTGTTAAGAGTTATTGTTGTTTCAAATCCCTGGTTATTCACTTTTCCGAAATTTGCCCACGGAAAAGAAGAAAATCCTGCGGAACTTGGAAAATTACTCCGCTGCATGAAGATGTCGCGACGTCGCTCTTTAAAAACATCTACCTGTATTTCAAAACACTTATACAGTTCCAATTCTATTCCGAGATTGGTTTTTGCGACAGTTTCCCATGTCAGAGAAGTTACGCCTATCTCGCCTTCCTGTCGTCCTGCTCTGTAATAAGTGGCGTCGCTCGCCCCCCATGTATAACCGTCCGTACCTCCGATAGTAGTAATATATGCAAAACGTCGTCCTCCGAGATTGTCGTTTCCTGCCAGTCCATGCGAAGCCCTGATTTTGATTTTTGAAAAGATATCATGTACGGAAGCCATAAACGGTTCTTCGGACATCAACCAGCCTGCGGCAACGGACGGGAAAAATCCGAAACGCTGTCCTTTGGCAAAATTTTCAGAGCCATTGTAGCCGAAATTAAATTCGGCAATATACCGTCCGTTGTAAGTATATGCGGCACGTCCGGCGAATCCCTGATTCCGGTATGGCAATTTGTCTCCGTTGTCGTAGCTTCGCTGGTTATATAACAACAAACCGTTGACAATATGTTTACCGAAAGAGCGGTCATACAGAAAGCTGCCCTCGATATAGGTGCTGTTATTTCCATAATCCGACGATGTGGAATGTCCGAGAAATTCCTGTCCGTCCGACTGTATCGACAGTATCAGTTTGCCTGTTTCAGGGTCTCTTCCCGATGCAGGGTTATAATATTCCGGCTCTTTGGAACGGGTTACGCTCGTGTTGCTATAACTGTCGAATGAAAATATGCCTCTGGCTTTCAAACCCTGCACAAATGTTATATCCTGCTCGACGGTAAACACCGATTCTATTTTTGCCTGCGAACCCCGCTGATATCCTGTCTGGGTAGCTCTCGCCCACGGATTGTCTCTGCCGTTCATACGGGGCAGTTCGCCGGAAGAATAACGCGCAGGATGTATATAGGGCGGCGTGGTAAAAGCGCCCACCGCATTGCCTCCGAACAGGTCGTCGATACTTTGCGGCGGAGAAACTCTGTTTTGCAGATATCCGCCGATATTGAACCGCAACAAAGTAGTCCTGGTAATGTTCAAATCTACATTTGTGCGCATATTGAAACGGTTGAGGCGTATGCTGGAATCCCATTCCTGTGCCTCATCTCTTTCCAATATACCGTCTTCATGGTAATACGCAGCGATGAACGAATAGCGAAGCAATTCAGTACCGCCATTGATGTCCAGTGTTGTCCGAGTGTTGGAAGCATAATCCTTGGTAATGAGGTCAAGCCAGTTTACATCGGGATAAAGTTCGGGGTCGTATCCCGTACGATATTTTTCAATCAATTCCGGACTTCTCAAATACTGACCGTACTGCTGCATGTTGATATTGTTGAGCAAAGTAAGATAATCGGCAGCATTAAGAAATTCCGGCAGTTGCGAAGGCGTCGTCACTGCATGTTCTACCTGTACGTTTACTACAGGTTTGCCAATTCGTCCACGCTTGGTTGATATCAATATCACCCCGTTAGAACCGCGAACGCCATATACGGCGCTTGCCGAAGCGTCTTTCAGTACACTGATGGATTCTATTTCTTGCACGTCAATATCGTTCAACGAGCGCTCAATTCCATCAATCAGCACCATAGGACTGCTTCCTCCTGCGAAAGTGCTTATGCCGCGAATCCAAAACTGAGAATTGTCATATCCGGGTTCGCCCGAACGCTGTACACCGATGATACCGCCCAGATTTCCAGCAAGGTTATTGCTTAGTGAGCGTGTAGTACCGGTTTTCAGTTTGGCAGGCTCAATAGTAGTAATGGATGCTACCACTGACACTTTGCGCTGTGTACCGTAGCCGATTACCACCACTTCGTCCAGCGATTTGGATTCTTCCTGCAAAATAGCATTGATCACCGTTTTGTCTCCGGTAACTTTGATTTCCTGGCTGACAAAACCTACAAGTCTATATTCAAGAACACTGCCGGCGAATACATTATTTAAGGAGTAATCGCCGTCGTCGTTAGTCATCGCGCCTACGGTCGTACCTTGTATAAGTATAGCCGTTCCGGGCAAGGCATTGCCCTGAGTGTCCATCACTTTTCCTTTGATGTTGAGATTTTGAGCATTCAGTTCAACAGCAAGGAAAAACATCGGAAGTAACATCAATAATACTGTCCTTCCTTTCTTCAGTTTACTAATTTTGTCCATTCTTTAATTTTCTTTTTTAATCAGTTTGAACGTTTTTTTTAATAATTTTAATTTAATAAGTTTTTAATTCTCAGTCATATTTATGGCTGTAAAAGTATGGTGTACAACAAATCCGA
>JAITBC010000244.1 GCA_031283785.1 Tannerella sp.
TGTTTTAAAGAAAAAGTAGTACAGGAAGTGTCCTCAGGTTCGAGCATAAGTTCAGTATGTCGTCGTTATGGTATCAAAGGCGGTGCGACAGTTCAGAGCCGGATAAAGAAATTTGGACGTGATGACTTGTTACACAAAGTAGTAAGAATAGAAATGAAAGGAGAAGAAGACAGATTAAAAACCATGAAAAAAACAGAAAACGACATGTAATTTGTAAAAAAAAATGATTAAAAAAATAGATTTTGTAATAAGTAAAAATTGTAAAAAAGGTGTATAGTTTTTTCAGGACGTGACAGAGTTATGAGAGATGAGTTATGAGAGATGAGTTATTTAAATACGCAAAGTCCCTGCGGGTAGGGTGTTCAAACAGGATGATTTGTTTTGCAAAAGTCATTTTATTTTTATCATATAATATCCCACGAATGAATTTATTATAAATAATATGCAGTAAAAAGAGAGTTTTATTTCACAAAGAATTTCATCGATTTTTTATATTATCAATTTGTATATAAATAAAGTATCTGTATTTTTTGAAGCAAGAGTCGGACATAAAATTATGCGACTTTGAACACCCTACCCAACGGGGCGTAATCAGTCATTAGCAAATTATTACACTCCGTTGGGGCTTCTTGATTTGATAGTGTTCGGGTTCGCAGGGCGTTGCCACTACGCTATTGATTATCGGGCTTACAGCTCTTTTCAATTCTGTCAACATTACGCCGAGCACAGTATATCATGTTACGCAAGTACAGGAAGTCCGTCAGAGGCGACACTTTATTAACAGTATATTTCGGTTTACGGCAACATGAAGTGAATCAAAAATACCTGCACTTTTGTAGCATCAATAATGCGTAATCTGCGAAATACCATAAACATGGTATTGCGTATCCCTGTCTTACCCTCTACTTTTGCATAATGAAATATAGCAGAAGATTGCATTATGAAAACAGAATTTAACAGATATAAAAAGTACGTATATATCGTATTTCAGAGTATATATCTATTAATTTTAACGTTTGACGGACAGGCGCAGACGACGCTTGCGGACAGTTCGTCCTTACTGCCGGATACTGTGCGGGATAAAGAGGTAAAATTAGATGAAGTTGTTATTATGTCACGTTCGAGAGGCTCGTTATTATCCGTATCTGCCCTGGCGAAGAAGGAAATCATCAGCAAAAGCGGACTGATGAAAATGGCATGCTGCAATCTTTCGGAAAGTTTTGAAAACAGCGCTTCGGTGACTGTCGGATTCACAGACGCCGTTTCGGGAGCAAAACAGATACAGTTGCTCGGTTTATCGGGCATATACAGTCAGATGTTAGCGGAGAATGTGCCTGTTTTGCGCGGACTTGCTTCGACGTTCGGCTGGAGTCATGTCCCTTCGTACTGGCTGGAATCGATTCATCTATCCAAGGGAGCATCGTCGGTTGTGAACGGATACGAATCGGTTACGGGACAGATAAATCTGGAATTTATAAAGCCCAATTATACTGAACCGCTCAACCTCAACTTCTATATCGACAATGACAGACATCTGGAAGGAAATATTACTTCGGCTGTACGGTTGAACGACAAGTTGTGGACCGGTCTTTTGATCAGCGGAACAAGCGGAACGGAAGTTCACGACGAAAACAGCGACAATTTTCTTGACATGCCTAAAGTTAAGTATATAAATGTTTATAACCGCTGGTTTTATCTGGACGACGAAAGAGGCGTACAGTCGAGAACAGGAATTAAATTCATTTACGAAAACCGTATCGCCGGACAGGATTCGCTCTGCCACAAAAAACACGGTATTCCGTACAGGGGTATCGAGCTGTTCGAGACGCTCATCGGCAACAGGAATGTGACGGTTGAAAACAAAACCGGATTCTCAGTCGGCAATAAGGATGGACAAAGTATCGGCGTCATCAACAGTTTTTCGCATCATGAACAGGATTTGAGGTTTGGCAGGAAATCGTTCGCCGGTGTTCAAAATTCGTATTATGCAAACCTGCTGTTTACTTCGCATATCCGTACGACGGAACACCGTTACACTGTCGGAGCAAGTTTCGTGTGGGACGACTTCCGGACAGCCTTTCTCGACAGTCTGGAATACAATCAAACGCCTCTCACGCATATCAACCGCTCGGAAACTGTTCCGGGCATATTCGGAGAATATACATATACCGCTCTCTCGGCGGGATTGACACTCGCTTTCGGCTTACGAACCGATTATAACAGCCGTTTCGGATGGCTGCTCACTCCGCGCTGGAATCTGAAATACAATCCGAAAAAATATCTTACGTTACGAGTTTCGGCAGGACGCGGATTTCATTCTCCCAATGCAATTGCCGAGAACACAGGACTGATGGCTTCTTCACGGAAATTTTACCTTGCCGGCATTGACGGTCTGAATATGGAAGAGGCATGGAATTTCGGCGGAAACATTGCCTTGAATATTTCCGTCTGGAACGGAGAGACTGCCGTATTGAGTATGGATTATTTCCGCACAGTCTTTCGTAATCGTTTTATTGCCGACACGGAACGCGACCGTAATTCCGTCTTTTTCTATAATATCAGCGACGGCAGTTCTTCCGCAGACGCATGGCAGTCCGATTTTTCGACGCCTCTGTTCAGAGGTCTGGACCTGTATGCGGCTTTCCGCTACAACCATAACACTATCACGTACACGGATGGAAACCAACGGTATGAAACGGAGCAGGCGCTGGTTTCAAAATACAGAGGACTGGTCAATCTTTCGTATGCGACAAGACTTCGACGATGGGTATTCGACGTTACGGCGCAAATTAACGGTCCCGCACGTTTGCCCGGTCTGAACGGATACAATTCGGAAAACGTCTATTCGCCTGTTTTTCCGGTTTATTTCGCACAGGTGACGAAAAACCATAAATATTTCGACATATATCTTGGCGTCGAAAACATTCTGGCATACACGCAAAAAGACCCTGTCCGGAACTGGGAAACGCCGTTTGGTCGTGACTTCGACGCTTCGATGATTTGGGGTCCGCTCTGGGGACGCAGAATTTACGCGGGAATCAGAATACGTGCAGGTGAAATAAAGTAAGACGATGAGGTATAATGTATGAAGTATGAGTTATGAGATATGGGTTATGAGTGGCTGGCGCCAGCACTCATATCTCATAACTCTAAAAGTGAAGATATGATGAAAAAGATGATGTATTTATTATTGGCCGGTTTGCTGACTGTGGCGACAGCTTGCGAAAAAAACGACGGTAAAAACTCGCAGACAATAGATTTCGGAGAACTTCCGCCGCAAAACCTTATCGACAGTTCGCTGCAGCTTCGAGCGACGGCTTCGTCGGGATTGCCGGTAACTTTTACCTCATCCGACTCGCAAATTGCTGCAATCAACGGCAATACTGTCAAGTTTGTCGCTGTGGGCAAAGTATATGTCACAGCCATACAGTCGGGCAACGAATCGTATTACGAAGCGCCAAACGTAACAAGGGAACTGAATATCCGCGACTGGGACCCGAACAAAAAGAATCAGACAATCGAATTTGAACTGCCGGACGAATGGAGTAACGAGAGTCCGCCTCTTCCATTAATCGCTTCTTCGACTTCCGGTCTGCCGGTAAAATTTACTGCAAGCGACTGGAAGGCAGTAATCACTCGCGACAATCTGCTGGTTTTGTATCACGGACCATATACCTACGACATATATATCGACATCACAGCTTCGCAGGAAGGGGATTCGGAATACAATCCCGCCGAAAACGTTGTGCAGACAATTCATGGCATAGGAGAAGGCTCGCATTAAATGATACGGAGATGACATACACACGGTTTTATACGGCGATACTGTTACTGGGAGTTATGATACTGAATATATGCAGGTATCAGCTTCCGTATATCGAATATAATCTGTTCAGGGACTATATCGCCGAAAATTTGTGTGTCAAACGTTTCGAGGCAAACAACGACTGTCAGGGAAAATGTTTTCTCTATGGACAGTTCGAACGGATAAACGAAGCCGACAACAGCGCCTGTCCGATTGAAAAAAAACAGATTACTCTCAAAACAGACGACTGTGTTATTGACAGCGTCGCAGAAAACGGACAGAATTGCGACGGCATAATACATTCGACATCTTTCGTCTGCATATACACTGCAATAAATTCGGATATACCGGAGCCTCCTCCCGAACGGTTCGCATAATCCGGGATAACTGCGCCGGGAATATGGCAGTTTGTGGATGTATTTCCTTCTAACTTCTAATTTCCCGTCGTTCGGCGTCCCGACTGTAGTGTGAGATACACACGGCACCCGTCCGGGTGTGTGACCGGCACCCGTCCGGGTGTGCGACCGGCACCTGTACAGGTACGCGATTGGCACCCGTCCGTATACGCGACAGGTAGATCGTATACACGACAAGTAATCCGGAGAAATATCAACAGGATAGAATTTGCGGACTGCGTAACATGAGTTAAAAAGATATATATGACAAAGATTTTAAAACAGTATGGCGCAGTCCGGGCAGGATTACTGTCGTTCGTGAGGCGGACTGAGACAGTCCGGATTTCAAGTCGGATATCTGTCATATAAAGAATGTAATGATTAAATTATAAAAAATGTAATGATTAAAAATTATGAAAAGTAAAAAGAATATTTTGATATTATTGGCGGTTATCATTTCGTTCGTCGCTGTTTCGTGCAGCAGGAACGGCGAACCCGAACCGCAGACAGACCCGACAGAAGGTCTGATTAAGATAAGGGAGTTTTTCACTTCCGGAAGTCCATACGCGGTTACGCTTTACAGCGAAACCGGACGTTTGCAGCTTGGTTATACCAAAGTTTATTTTGCCGTTACCGACAGGGACGGAAAATTTATTGACAACGCCGTATTAACCCATTTTCCCGAAATGGATATGGATATGCACAAACATTCCACCCCGCGTTCCGAAATCACAAAAGTAAAAGACAAAGCGCTTTACGAAGCATATTATTCTTTTCTGATGTATTCGGGACATGGTAACGACAAATGTCTGTACATTCTCAAATATACGGTCGGCAGTGTGTCTGACAGCATCTCCGGCGAGGAAATCGAAGTAGAGAATGTCTTTCGTCCCGACGGCGTAACGCCACGACGAGTAATACAGTCGGTTACAGCCATCGACGGCAGCGAAAAACGTTATATCGTTACGCTGGTTGAACCGCTGAATCCGAAGATTGGGAGTAATGAAATCACGGCGTACATTCACGAAGCGCCGGATGGATACACTTTTACGGAAGTCGAAAATTTCAGGCTGAAATTCGACCCGCGCATGCCGTCGATGGACAATCATTCCTCGCCGAACAACGTGGATTTGACATGGGATGCAGCAGACAGGGTTTATAAGGGAACGCTCAATTTCTCCATGACCGGGTACTGGAAACTGAATCTGATATTGCAGAATCAGCAGGGCGACACGCTTTACGGAAATGCCGTTACCGATGACACGCCGGCAAGCAGTCTGTATTTTGAAATTGAATTTTAGTGCATGAAGAAAATTGCATGCATATTTTTATGGGTTCTCTGCCGGACGTTCGGAATATATGGGCAGCAGCAAACGCCGGATTCGGTTTCCGCGTCGGCGGACTTGCTGACAAAACCGTATGATTTGAACGAAATTGTCATCGTAGCGAAAACCGGTATAGACCATGTCCGGCAGACGAAACCTTTATCATCGGTGGAAGACTATTTGCAGTCCGCCGAAAATGTAAGTATGATTAAACGCGGCGGTTACGCATGGGAACCCGCCATTAACAGCATGACCACCGAGCGTATTTCCGTGACCGTCGAAGGCATGAAAATTTTCCACGCCTGTACCGACAATATGGACCCCGTAACTTCGTATGTCGAGATCGTTAATTTGAGCAGGGTAGCCGTCGGTTCGGGTTTCGGACACAGTCCGAACGCTTCGAACAGTATAGGAGGCAGCCTCGATTTACAGCTGAACAGAACCGGTTTTTGCTGCGAAGGCTGGGACGTGAACGCCAGTCTCGGATACGAAACAAACGGCAACCGCCGTGTCGCCGGAGTGGACTTTGCTTTTTCGGATTCGACGTTCTATGTCAATTCGGGATTTTTTCACCGCCACAGCGACAATTATCTCGCCGGAGGAAACCGTGAAATCGCCTTTTCGCAGTTCACAAAATACAATTTCTTTGCAAACTTCGGTTATCTTGTCAATAAGAAACACGCTGTTGAAGCTGCGGTTATCTGCGACAAGGCTTCGGACGTTGGCTATCCCGCCCTGGCAATGGACGTGAAAACAGCCAAAGGACTGATTTCTTCGCTCAGCTACCGGCGCGAAAATCTTTCGCGCTTCGTCTCCCGATGGGAATCGAAACTGTATTTCAACAATATCATCCACATTATGGACGATACCGGACGCCCCGACGTCGCCATCCACATGGACATGCCCGGAAAAAGCCGTACCGGCGGACTGTATTCCCTGCTCGAAGGACAGAGCGGCAGACACAGTTTCGCTCTCAACTGGGACGCTTACTGCAACCGCTCGTATGCCGAAATGACGATGTATCCCGACAATCCTTCCGAAAAACCGATGTTCATGCTTACATGGCCCGACGTCCGGACGGTGAACACGGGTCTGTTTGCTGCCGACGAATACCATTTCGACGAACGGCACAGCGTTCGACTGTCGTCAAAATGCTTTTTCCAGCGGGACGGGATTCACAGCGATTTCGGACTGAATACGATGCGGATTTATTATCCCGACATGACTCCGTACAAAAACAGACTTGCCGGAAATGTATCGGGACGCTACCGGTTTCGTTACGGCGGATTGGAAACGTCGGCAGGAGCAGGCTACGGCAACCGTACTCCTTCGGTATCCGAGGCTTACGGCTTTTACCTGTTCAACACTTTCGACGCTTACGACTATCTGGGAAATCCGTATCTGAAACAGGAATCCTCGGTCGAAGCGAACATCGAAACGAAATGGACACAGAACCCTGTTGTCATAAAGGCAAATGTATCATACTTTTATTTCACGGACTATATTATCGGCAAACAGGATGAGGATTTGTCGTCCATGACGGTCGGCGCAGCCGGAGTGAAAGTATATGAAAATCTGCCTCACGCCTCAATACTGAACGCCGGACTTTCGCTGAAATATCTTTTCCCGGAATATTTTACGTGGAACGGACGCGTATCCTGCAGCCGCGGACAGGACGACAGAAAAGGCAACTTGCCGCTGATTCCTCCGATAAGTTACGAATCATCACTGTTGTTCAAAAAGGACAGGTTTTTCGCCGAAGTCGCCGTTTCGGGCGCATCACGACAAAAGTATTACAGCGCCGAATATGGCGAAGATGAAACGAAAAGCTATTTAACCGGCAATATTTCGGCGGGTTACAGGTTCAAGACAGCTAAAGTTATCTTCAATCTGAAAGCGGGAATCGAAAATGTATTTGACACTTACTATTCTACTTACGCAGACTGGAATAATATTCCCCGCAGGGGACGGAATATTTTTATTAATCTTGGAATAAGTTGTTTATAAATATCACAGATATGAAACAGTTAATAATTGTAACAGGTTTGTTATTGACATTTGTCGCAGCGTCAATCGCTCAGGACAGCAAAAAGGACGAACAGAATAAAAAGAAAGCCGAAGTGACTTTTTCGGTGAACATGCATTGCGAGAACTGCAAGGCACGAATCGAAAAAACAGTTACATGGGAAAAAGGCGTCAAGGATTTGGATGTAAAGTTAAAGGAGAAAACGGTGCGCATCGTCTTCGACCCACGTAAAACAACAACGGAAAAATTGCAGAAAGTAATAGAAAATCTGGGTTATACGTGCGAAATACCGGATTCGGGCAAGGATAAGCAGACAAAAGACACTGTAACACTCCGCAATAACGGACAGGAAAAGAGAATTTGATGTACGCGTCCTCTATTGCAAACAGTGCAGCCCTGCGCGGTTGAACTGCTTTTCGCATTTTCGTGCATGCTTATCCCGAGTTGCGCCTGTCGGCGATAAACACAGTTTGGAAAAAGAGACAATACAGGGCAACTCTTGACGTCAGCCGTATGAACAAATTATCGGGAACCTCTAAAAACCCCAAACTCTACGTTATACTCCATCGGCAAAATGCTCATTTACTTTAGTAAACTCCGCTTTTGCCTCGGTCGCAAGCCTTGATTTTGGAGTTTTTAGAGATTCCCTATCGAAGATTTGATGCGGTTGTCCTGGGTACAGATAGAACATGGACACAGTATTAGATATTCAAGTCACTATTTCGGATATGCCCGGGACGGTTATTACAGGTCGTTATCAAATCGATGTGCCATTGATTCGGGCAAAGAAATGATAATAACATCGGTCAATGAAATAAGGTCACATTATTTTCAGCAATTATGCATTTTTGCATAAAGAAGAAAAAACACTGCTTTTGCATAAAAAATGATATGAATCCGTTTCATTATGGCAGTATTGTAAGAGGCAACGTTATTCGGTCATTTCATTCCACAAAGGCACAAAGAGCACAAGGATAGATTGAATGCAAGTGTGCGTCCGGTTTGTCTTTAAAACCCGATACCGTCAACTTATTTCGCAACATTGACTATGCTATAAAGATTACTTGAAAACCACAAAATCGCAGAAGTTTCGTTAAGTTTTTACTTTGGGTAACTTTGGAGACTTCGTGGTTTATATTATTTTTCACTTGCAAAGTCGCAAAAGTTGTGCTAATTTTTTTACGACGTATGATTTTAATGATAAAAGACGATTCCAAACAGGGTAACAGCGGACTGGATGAAATGGCTGTTTTGAGCGAACTGAATTTCTTTGCCCCAAAGTCGAACGTAAACAGGTTTTTGATTTACAGAATCAGCTGTCGGTAGCGGAGTTTATTAAGGAATATCTTACCAGTCCCGCAAATAATAACAGCTTAATCCCCTCAAATTCGAGGATAGACAATTCTCCTGTCGAATCTCAGATAGCCGAATACAACGGCATGATGCTTAAAAGAGCGCGATTAATAGAAAACGGTTCGGAGAAATCGCCCGCAGTGATAGAGCTTGCCAATGCATCAATCGCTCTTTCACCGACTGGATATTACGGTAAACAGGTTCTGGAAAAAGCCGAATATCTTCTTAATAACGATTTCTACACTTTCACGGGAACGGATATACACAATCTGGAATCTCACCGGCAGGCTTTTAATCAGAAATCATTAACATCAAAACTGACCGACAAAATCAATGCGCTGATAGAAAATAATTGCCGACTTTTTTTCAGAGTAATAAGCTGAGTTTTGCTATTGTTGCCATATCTCTTATTCCTGTTCAAAATCATATCCTTTATACTCTAATGCACAGTCGCCGATAAATTGCCGTCCGCAATTTTCACATGAATAATTTTGCTGTTTTATTGTTTTCTTACAATTTTTCTTACCTTTGCATTTTGGCAATTGGGACAATATAGTGTTATTATTAGTTTTTCATGTTATAAAATTGCTTTTTACGCCTGATTGCCATTTTTTTATTACAGCATGCCTTTTTACGTCGCCACCAAATCAAGAGTCATATATCCGTTACTTTTAACTCTTAAAGAGTTTTTTGCGAGACTTTTTATAATAAGAAAAATTGACCGCTTTTGCCGATGATTATATCGAAGAATTGGAGAAAAATACGGTACATCACCCACTGCACTGGTTTAATTTCTTTGACTTCTGGAAAAAAGACGCCACATAAATC
>JAITBC010000295.1 GCA_031283785.1 Tannerella sp.
GCCTACTTTTTCGCCTTTGGCGGCCAGGTAATCGATCGTTTCGCGTATCGCTTCCGTCACGGAACCCATGGCGATGATTACGCGCTCGGCGTCGTCCGCCCCGTAGTAATCGAACAATCCGTATTTGCGGCCGGTGAGTGCGGAAAGTTCGTTCATATATTCTTCCACAATCGCCGGAACAGCTTCGTAGTAAGGATTGCATGCTTCACGGTGCTGGAAGAACGTATCGGGATTTTCGGCCATACCGCGAGCAACCGGTTTTCCGGGGTTCAAAGCGCGTGCGCGGAAAGCCGACAGCGCTTTCTGGTCAATAAGCGGAGACAGGTCGCCGTTTCCCAGTATTTCGATTTTTTGCACCTCGTGCGACGTACGGAAGCCGTCGAAGAAATTGACGAAAGGAACACGCGATTTGATCGTCGACAGGTGAGCGACAGCCGCCAGATCCATAACTTCCTGAACGGAGCCTTCGGCTAACATGGCAAAACCGGTCTGCCGGCAAGCCATTACGTCCTGATGATCGCCGAAGATAGACAAGGCGTGCGATGCAATCGTACGAGCCGATACGTGAAATACGCTCGGCAGTAATTCGCCGGCTATTTTATACATGTTAGGGATCATCAGCAGTAATCCCTGGGAAGCCGTGTAGGTAGTAGTCAGTGCACCGGCCTGGAGTGAACCGTGAACAGCGCCTGCCGCTCCGGCCTCCGATTGCATTTCCTGAACCAATACGGTCTCGCCGAAGATGTTTTTCCTCCCGGCGGCCGCCCATTCATCTACGTATTCAGCCATTGTTGATGAAGGCGTGATCGGATAAATCGCGGCAACTTCGCTGAACATATACGAGATATGCGCCGCTGCCTGGTTTCCGTCACAAGTCAAAAATTTCTTTTCTTTTGCCATAATTCTTAAATCTTTTAGTTGTTATATAAATTAATTTATTTTCCTAATATAGAAAACCGAAAAGCCATATCGGAATGACGTTATCTTCTCCGGTATCAATACCATTTACCGCATAGTAGCAGTCAGGGTTATTTTTAAAAGCCCCGTTTACTTTTATGCAGAAGTGATGTTCCCCATTTACGGTGAAATCCGTATTTTTTATTCCTTCGTTGATGATCAAATCTTTTTGCGTCTGATTGTAAAAAAACGTCTTGCACTCCGACAGTACGTCTACCTGTTTTTGATTGACAACATGCAGGAGGTTTGTATTGTATATGTATACTTTGGCCGGTTTCTTTGGGAAATCTTCGCCGGCGCTGTATAACATATTAATTAACCGGGCGTCTTTCAGATATTTGATATAATTCATAACCGTCGCACGGGACATGTCGAGTTCTTTACTAAGTTGACTGATGTTTGGCGTACACGGAGCATCTAATGAAATCAGGTATAAAAGTTTCCGTAATTTCGGAAGATAGCGCTGCTCGATCTGCCTTATGTACAATACATCGAATTCGAGCGTCATATTCATCGTTTTGAGCAGGTTTTCCGAATAATTGCGTTTTTCCAGAAAGAACGGGTAAAAGCCGTGATGCAGGTAATCCTTAAAATCCGCCTGTAACTTTTCTTTCATTCGTCCGGCAATATCTTCGGAAACAGGCTTGTGATCGTGCAGGATATCCTGCAATTTACAGGCCGGATATTGCTCGCCGTTCACGAGGTTTAAGTATTCACGAAACGAAAAACCGCGAAGATGATATACGGCAACTTTGTCCGAAAGATCCGGGTTCTCTTCTTTCAGACGCATAACGGAAGATCCCGTAAATACGATTTTCAAATCCGGGAATTTGTTATAGCAAGCTTTCAATTCCTTAGACCATTCGGGATATTTGAATACCTGGTCGATGAAAAGCGTCTTCCCGCCGTTGGAATGGAATTGTCCGGCAAAGTCGGTGAGCGTGCGGACGGTAAAAATAAAATGATTCAGGTTTATGTACAGACACTCGCGATTACCGATTCCATAAAATTCCTTTGCGCAGGAAAGCAGAAAAGTTGTCTTACCTGTACCGCGAGAGCCTTTAATACCAATCAGACGATCATTCCAGTTGATCTCATCCATCAGACCGCGACGAACCAGTGACGTGGAAAGATGCGACAATAAATATTGATGTGTACGATAAAATGATTCCACTGTGCAACGTACATTAGTTATATAATTGGGGGCAAAAGTACGCAAAAAACTCAAAATTGCAAAGTCGGGTTTGCAATTTTATGGTTTTTTTTGTTATTGGATGGATCGACAGACGTACAATCATACGGGAAACTTGCTTCTTTCCTGCAAAAAACATCCGTTTTTTGAGTGCGCCGGATAGAAAACGCTTTTTAATGTGCAGGAGAGAATGTCATTTTCCCAGACGGGGAAGTCCTGCCGGCGAATTAATGGAAAAAATGCCTTTTTGTTTAGAACGGATATCTTCTATGTGATAGAATGCTTTCGGGTCAAATTCGTCGATAATCCGTGTGACCTTCTGTTGTAACTTCCTGTTGATAACGGTTTCAATAATATCTACTTCCGAAATAGCGCCTTCACCTTTGATGCAGGTGGAGCCGATATTGTCACGGTTCAATATTTTCGCTAACTGACGACCGTCGTTTTTCGTGTAAATCCTGAGTAAAACATATCCGAAAGCAATCTTATTCTCGACCAGTATTCCGATAAAATTACCGGCAGCATATCCTCCCGCATAGGCGATATAAGCAATCAGGCTGCTGGTATGGGAGAATATCTGGGAAATGATAACCACCCAAATAAACACTTCGAAAAATCCGACGACAGGCGCTTTTTTCCGTTCGCCTTTCGATACAAAAATGATACGCAACGTACCTAACGTCACATCACAAATACGGCCAAAAAAAATGACCACCGGCAATAGCCATGGATAAGTGTCAAAAATTTCAAACATTTCGATAAATCATTTTTAACGGCTGCAAATGTACATGAAATTTTCGACAATCCACACATACCCAAAATGAGGCTAAATCTTTTTTTGAGGTGCTATTGATTTTTTTTGGTGGTGATGTAAAAAGTATACCGAAATAAAAAATTGACAATCAGGGGAAAAGTGAGTATTTTTGTAAAATAACAATCATACTGTAACCCTCTCCTGTGTAAAAAAAACTTTTTTCTCATTGCATACGCTTGGAAATTCGGAAATTTCATGTAGTTTTGCCTGCCGGTAGCGAAAATGCATGGTTGTAAGATGCATGTTGCAAGTTACGGACTGCAAGGGTTTGAAATGCAGAGCTGCAAGGTTAGAAAGTTTGATTTATGGCGGAAATTGAAGTAGTCAATGTTTACAAATCGTTTAAAGACGTACAGGCGGTACGTGGAATATCCTTTTCTATTGCTGCGGGTGAGTTTGTGGCGTTGCTCGGGCCTAACGGCGCGGGTAAAACGACGACGGTCGAAATGATGGAAGGACTGCGGAATCCCGATAGCGGGCACATCCTTTTGCAGGGGAAAAACTGGCGGAAACATGAACGCGAACTGCGCAAAATCATCGGCCTGTCGCTTCAGGAAACCCGTTTCACCGAAAAGCTGACTGTCCGCGAGACGCTATGGCTTTTTGCCGGTTTCTACGGGCTGGGCGAAGAACGTGTTCGTGAGGTGATTGCGTTGACGGGGCTTGAAAGCAAACGCAAGGCGCTGGTAGGCACGTTATCCGGAGGGCAACGTCAACGTTTGGCGCTGGCCGTATCGCTGTTGAACAGGCCGCAGATTCTTTTCCTTGACGAGCCGACGACCGGGCTTGACCCACATTCGCGGCTTGACTTGTGGAACATACTTAAGACGCTTAAAAACGAAGGCCATACGACGCTTATCCTTACTACGCATTATATGGAAGAAGCCGAATCGCTCTGCGACCGCATCATCATCATCGACGAAGGCCTGATCCTGCGTTCAGGCGACCTGAAAACGCTGCTCGACGATGGTGGAGCGCGCAATCTCGACGAACTTTTTATTCAACTTACCGGCAAGCGACTGACGGAAATATGAACTTGACACTCATGCAACGATGAAAACGTTTAAAAATAATCAATTATACCGGCTCTGCGTCGCGCACTTTCTCGAAACCGTCCGCGAGCCGGAAGTGCTTTTCTGGGGGATGGTTTTCCCGATACTTATTTCCATCGGTCTGGGGCTGGCTTTTACGCAAGCTTCGGAAGTGAAGTTCAGGATCAGGGTTGTTAGTGAAAATACGACCCGGCTTGACTCGTTACTCCGGACGCATGGCGACAGAGGAAAAAACGAAAAGACGGTTGTCTGGAAAATCGAAGACAGGACGCTGGGAAACACGATATTCACTTTCGAATACAGCGACCGGCACAACGCCATTATCGCCCTTAAGCGGGGCGAAGCAGACCTTATTGCCGGCGATTCGGCAGGATACGTACGTTATTATTTCGATCCGCTTAACTCGCAGGCGCAACTTGCCTATACAAGGCTGAAAACGCTCATCCATGCGCCCGACCGGCCGGCGGAAACCGTGCAGGCCGACGTTTCGCCGCTGACGCTGACGGGCGTTCGGTATATCGACTTCCTTGTGCCCGGCCTGATTGCGTTCGGCATCATGGCCGACATACTGTGGGGCGTCAGCTATACGATCATCGAGCGTCGCTCGCAGAAACTGTTGCGTCGCATGGTCGCTACTCCGATGCGCAGGACGAACCTGCTCGTTTCCATGATGTTCGTCCGCATACTGATGAATCTCGTCGACGCCGTCATCATCATTATTGCCATGTGGCTCATCTTCGGCGTTCGGATACAGGGAAGCCTCGGCGCCCTGTTCGTACTGTTCCTTGCCGGCAATGTAGCCTTTACGGGTATTGCCGTCCTGATTTCGAGCCGGACGTCCAAGACGGAAGTCGGCAACGGCTGGATAAACGCCGTACAAATGCCGATGCTGATCCTTTCGGGCGTTTTCTTCAGTTACCATAACTTTCCCGAATGGAGTATCGGCGTAATCAGAATGCTGCCTCTCACCGCGCTTGCGGACGGATTTCGCAGCATCTTCAACGAAGGCGCAGGGTGGTTCGATATACTGACACCTTCCGTCGCCCTCACGTTGACCGGCCTGATATGCTTCGCCACCGGGATGAAGCTGTTTAAATGGTATTAAACGTCCGATAGACGTCCACGAGTTAAGCACATATATCCCCGTTTCGCTTTTTCACCTTATCTGTTTTCGATTGGGATGTAGGGCAGTTTCCCGTCGATAATATTTCGGTATGCCGGACGTATGATACGTTTCCCGGAGAAATTTATTTCTTCGTTCCGGTGAGCCGTCCATCCGACAATGCGTGCCATTGCAAACAGCGGCGTATAGATTTCTTTCGGCAGACCAATCATGTCGTAGACAAAGCCGGTATAAAAATCCACATTGCTGGATACGTGTTTCCCATTGTTTTTCACTTTGGCGAAGACTTCTACGGCGCGTTCTTCCAGCAGTTCCAGAAATTCAAATTCGTCGCAACGGCCTTTCTCCTTTGCCAGTTCGCTTGCCAGTTCGTGCAGTAACAAGGCCCGTGGGTCTGAGATCGTATATACGGCGTGCCCGATACCGTATATCAGTCCGGTCCTGTTGTACACTTCTTTTTTCAGGATTCGCGTTAGATACGTGTCTGTTTCATTCACATCCTTCCAGTTTTTGATGTTTTCTTTCAGATGATTAAACATATCTACTACCTGAATGTTCGCTCCCCCGTGCAACGGGCCTTTCAATGAGCCTATCCCGGCGGCAATGGAAGAATAGATGTCGGTCATTGTCGACGACGTCACACGAACGGTGAATGTCGAATTATTACCGCCTCCGTGTTCGGCCTGCAATATCAGCAGAAGATCCAACATTCGCGCATCGAGTTCGGTGTAATCGCGTTTCAGCATGTGGAGGAAGTTTTCCGCCAGCGAAAGTTGATCATGCGGATGACGGATATGCAAAGAACGTTCTTTGTTATGATGGCGTAACACATTGTATGCGTAAGCGATGACCGTCGGGAAACGGGAAATCAGGTTTATAGACTGGCGCATCTGATTCTCGCGCGACAGATCATCGGGGTTTTCGTCGAAGTTATACATTCCGAGAATGCTGCGGGCTAACGTGTTCATAATGTTTGTGCCGCGTAACTGAAGAATACTCATTGTTGTCTCGTGCGTCAGCGGCATGTTTTCATAGATTAATTCTTTGAATTGCTGTAGTTCTTCTTTGTCGGGCAGGCTGCCGGAAAGAAGCAGGTATGCCGCTTCTTCAAAGCCGAACCGTTTCTGCTCCATCACGCTGTGTACGATATCTTCGACGTCGTATCCGCGATAGAACAGTTTGCCCGGGATGGGTTTTAATGTTCCGTCTTCGTTGCGTTCATATCCTACTACATTACCTATTTTTGTCAGTCCTACTAATACTCCGGTACCGTCTTCATTGCGAAGTCCGCGTTTTACGCCGAATTTGTGAAATAAAGAATTGTCTATTTTAGACGTTGCCTTTATCGTTTCGGCAAGTTTATAAGTTAAATACTCTTTTTTCATAATGTTTTATTTTTAAGTTATTTACGAATCCCTTTCAGGGAATATTTTCTCAATCAGGATTTTATGGAATTGGGTTGTCGTCAGATTTTTGCCGTCAGGCATGCCTGATGACAGATCGGGAGTAGCGTTTCCTTCGGCAAAACACTGTTCCATTGCATCGGTTATCAGTTTTGCGGCTTCGTCCCACCGTATGTATTCAAGCATCATCGCAGCAGATAACAAAAGTGACGAGGGATTTGCACAATCTTTGCCCGCGATGTCGGGCGCCGTACCGTGCGTTGCTTCAAAAACGGCATGTCCGGTAATCCTGTTAATATTAGCTCCCGGCGATATGCCGATACCGCCGACCATAGCCGCTAACTGGTCGGAAATATAATCGCCGTTGAGGTTCAGCGTTGCAACTACCGAATATTCTTCGGGTTTGAGCAGTGTGTTTTGTAAAAAAGCATCGGCAATCACATCCTTTACAATTATTTTACCGTTTTTTTTCGCTTCGCTTAGAGCCTCCTTAGCTGCATTTATGTCGCCCTGCGTCTTTTTTATGCGTTCGTATTCGGCCATTGTAAACACTTTGTCGCCGAACTCTTCCTGTGCAATTTCGTATCCCCAGCGTCTAAATCCGCCTTCGGTAAATTTCATGATATTACCTTTATGCACCAGTGTCACATCCGGCAGATGATTGTCTATCGCATACCGGATAGCGGCGTGGACAAGACGTTTGCTGCCTTCTTCCGATACGGGCTTCACGCCGAAAGCCGAACTGTCGGGGAAACGGATATTTGTGACATGCAGCTCCTTTTGCAGAAAGCGTGCAAACTTTATTGCCTCAATCGTGTTTTTATCCCATTCGATTCCGGCGTAAATGTCTTCGGTGTTTTCGCGGAATACGACCATATTTACTTTTTGCGGTTCTTTGAGGGGCGAAGATACTCCCTTGAACCATCGAATAGGGCGCAGACATACGTAGAGATCCAGCTTTTGACGCAACGTGACGTTTATGGAACGTATGCCGCCGCCTACCGGCGTTGTCAAAGGTCCTTTGATACCGATGAGGTATTTTTCCAGAGACCACAGTGTTTCATCCGGAAGACTGTTCCCGTATTTGATGAAAGACTGTTCGCCCGCGTGTACTTCTTTCCATATCACCGAACGTTTGTCTCCGTAAGCTTTGGCTACTGCTGCATTAACGACATCCTTGCATACAGGCATGATTTCGCTTCCGATACCGTCGCCCGTTATATAAGGAATGTAAACATGTGGGGGTACAATTAATTCCCCGTCCCGAACTTTTATTATGTATTCTTCTATCATAAGATTTTTTTTTATTGTTAAATTGTTTTTTTTACGTAAGGCCATTGTAATTCAGAGCCGAACCTGCTTTAAACCATTTAATCTGTATCTCATTGCAGGTATGATTTACGTTAAATGATTCTTCCGTTCCGTCCGTATGTTCCAGGATTGCCGTTAACGGTTTGCCGGGAGAGAAATGTGCCAGTCCGGTTATGCTTATCCTGTCATTTTCGCGTACTTTCCCGTAATCGTCCGGATTGGAGAAAGTGACGGCAAGCATACCCTGTTTTTTCAGGTTGGTTTCATGAATTCGAGCAAATGATTTTGCCAGAATCACTTTTACATTGAGGAATCTCGGCTCCATTGCCGCATGTTCGCGCGAAGAGCCTTCCCCATAATTGTCTTCGGCTATCACGATCGAAGATATACTTTTCGACTTGTAATAATTGGCGACTGACGAAACGGCGTCGTATGTGTTATTTTCCTGATTCAGCACACGGTTTGCTTCCCCGTTAAAGGCGTTGATAGCCCCCATGAGCAGATTGTCCGAAATGTTTTCGAGATGTCCGCGGAAGCGCAACCATTGTCCGGCCATTGAGATATGGTCGGTCGTGCATTTACCTTTTGTTTTGATCAGGAGCGGCATGTTCTTGAAATCGTTGCCGTCCCATGCAGGAAATGGATGGAGTAATTGCAATCTTTTCGAATCGGGGGCTACGATCACCTGTTCCGTTTTAAAAGAGGGCGTGATAAATCCTTTTTCGACGTCGGGAAATCCGTTCGGCGGAAATTTGTTTCCCTGAGGAGGATCAAGCATTACCCATTCGCCGGCGCTGTTTTTCAACTTGTCCTTCATCGGATTAAACGAAAGAGACCCGGCGATTGCCAATGCCATTGTTATTTCGGGAGAGGCGACAAATGAATGTGTATTCGGATTCCCGTCCGCACGTTTGGCGAAGTTGCGGTTAAAAGAATTTACTATCGTGTTGGGGCGGGTGTTATCATCCGTAATACGTTTCCATTGTCCGATACATGGCCCGCAGGCGTTTGCCGTTATTTGTGCTCCGGCCTCTTTCAGTATTTTCACAGATTCCGTATGTTCTATCATTTTAGAACCGGGATTGATGATCAGCAGGCTATGTATTGCCAGTTTTTTTTCCTTTACCTGCATCGCCAGCGAAGCAACCCTGTCTAAATCTTGGAAAGAGGAATTTGTACATGAGCCGATCAGTCCGACCTCCACCGTATCGGGATATCCCGTTTTTTTAACTTTCCCGGCTAACGCCGAAAGGGGTGTTGCCGCATCGGGGGTAAACGGGCCGTTCACGTATGGTTCCAGCGATGATAGATCGATGTCGATCACGCGGTTGTAATATTTTTCCGGGTTAGCTGATACCTCATCGTCAGCTTTCAGATAAGCTTTCGCTGCGTTGGCAGCTTTCGCAATATCGCTTCTTCCCGTCGCCCGGAGGTATTGTTCCATCTCGTCGTCGAAAGGGAATACGGACGACGTCGCGCCTGTTTCCGCTCCCATATTGCAAATCGTAGCTTTTCCCGTTGCGGAAATATTTCTTGTGCCTTCGCCGAAATACTCTACGACGGAGTTTGTACCTCCTTTGACGGTAAGCATCCCGGCCAGTTTGAGGATGATATCTTTGGGAGAAGCCCAGCCGGAAAGTTTCCCGGAAAGTCTGACGCCGATGATATTCGGCATTTTAAGTTCCCATTCCATGCCGGTCATTACATCTACCGCATCAGCTCCGCCGACACCGATAGCAAGCATGCCTAATCCTCCTGCATTAGGCGTATGCGAATCCGTTCCAATCATCATCCCTCCGGGGAATGCATAATTTTCCAGTACCGTCTGATGGATAATCCCCGCTCCCGGTTTCCAGAAGACAATGCCGTATTTATCACAGGCGCTTTGCAGGAAATCATACACTTCGTTATTCGTCGTTTTTGCAGTTTCCAAATCACTTTCCGCGCCCGCATAAGCCTGTATGAGGTGATCACAATGTACGGAAGCAGGGACAGCCGATTGTTTCTTGCCCGAAATCATGAATTGCAGTATCGCCATCTGAGCGGTAGCATCCTGCATGGCGACCCTGTCGGGCATGAAGGTTGCATAGTCCTTGCCTCTTTCATACATTTTTATATCACTTTTGTTATAAAAGTGTGTGAATAATATCTTTTCCGTCAGCGTCAGCGGTTTTTTTACGACAACCCTGATGTGATCCACCCGCTGTGTAAATGTTACATAATAGTTATTTTCCATCTCCAATATCAATATTTGAAATAATTACAAATTTATATTGGGTGCAAAATACTGAATATTTTTTCAAAGACAAAACAGCACGGTCTATTTTATTGAATATTTTTGTTTATTTACATTATTTTTCAACTGATATTTTAGCTATTATTTTTCGGATATCACCTTGTCCGATACCCGGTGCATGTCCGTCTTCGGGAAAATATACGGCGAACTGTCCGGGATAAAGTTTTGTGTATGTCCTCGGGAAGTCATGATAAAACATAACATCTTTTTTATCATCGTAGGGTTTCGAAATAACCATAAGTTCATTGCCGGCTTTCCATCCGATTGTTTCCACGCCTACGATAGGCGTTTGTATGTCGATAAATTTTTTATGTGTTTCGAGCACGCCGTCCTGCGGATCTTTACCGCGTAGCCGTATGATTGAAAAATACAGGCGCGGATCGTTTGTCTCAATGATACCGTCTTTTAATTGTGTGAAGTCCGTGTATTTGATAAAGTCGAAAGCTTTCTTGAAGAGAGGATGCAATACCTCATACTGTTGTACGTTTTCCAATGAATCTAATATCATAACGATTTATTTTTAATGATGTATTATTTTACTATCAACAAACGAATATGTGAAAATAACGGTTTCGGCGATGCAATGTTGTATGCGGTTATGCAAAATAGTTACAAACATATATAAAAAAGGTGCATCATGATATATATGATGCACCTTTTGTCAGAAAACGTGTATGAAAAAATCTATATTTTACGTACCGCTGAAATTTACATTATCAAAAAGCAATGATGGAATTCGCCAACTCGAAGTTTTGCGGGCGTCGTTGCCGGCATCTGCAAGATTACTCCACAACGAAATCATATTACCTGTAATATTCATTTCGTTTAACGGTTGTGTCGTTTTTCCGTTTTCGATAAGAAAACCTTCGATTCCGTAAGAAAAATCACCGGTTGTCGGATTGCAGTTTCCTCCATTGAAACCCGTCACAAGGACGCCTTTGTCAACCGAGCTTATGAGTTCGTCCATATTTTTTGTTCCCGGAGGCATTGTCAATATGGAAGGCGAACTTATCGTTTGCGGCATATTCAGTTTGTTTGCGTAGTATGTATCAATATAGTAGGTATTAAGCATACCTGCGTCGAAGACATTCAATCTTTTCGTTGCAATACCTTCGTTATCAAAATAGCGTGCTCCCGGCGCTTTGATAAGATGCGGTTCGTCGATCAGCGTCATTTTGTCACTGAACACTTTTTCGCCTTTCTTATTCATCAGGAATGAGTTTTTCTGTTGTACGGCCGAACCATAGATAGCGTCGATAACAGGCGACAACAAGCGTGTCGAGTTCATGAAATCGACAATCATCGGCAATTTTGCGGAGTCTGTCTTTTTTTGGCCTAATTTGCTCAACGCCCGTTCGAGCGCTGTTGCTCCGATACCGTCTTTTTTCAGTTCGTCGTAGGATAATGACAGTTCGAACCAGTATGAACTCGGACGGGCGTCGCCTTCGCCTTTTATGCTGGCCATTCCTGCGAGCGAATAATATGAGTTTGAGGATTCGCCTTCAAAGCCGTTACTTGTTATGCGATAGTTGAAACTGTCGCCATCGGAATAAGATGAACCTGCCGAGACAATGCGTTTGTCTTTATCCATAATCTCATCGCATACCTTCAAGGCAAGCGCCACCTTATCATCCGGTTGTATATTGCCGAATTTGTTGTCGTATAGCTGCAGGTCGACGCCTCCGCCTTTATAATATAAAGAAGCGTCAGGTAAGGTACGTGCTTTGTCTTCCGCCAGATAACGGATTGATTCGATACCGTTTTTGATGAATTGTTCCAGTTCGTTTTTATCAAGGCGATTGGTGGATATGGTACCGAAACGTCCATCGACGAACAGCTGTATCGCCAGTCCGTTTTCGGTTGCCTGCTGCAGGCTGTCAACTTTCATATCGCGTATTTCAAACGAAGTACTCGAGTTGTTGTATAAACTCAGAGATGCGCTCCGACAACCGTTTTGAAGGGCAAATTCCATCGCCCGCCGAGCCAGTTCCTTTTGTTTGTTTGTTATCATATCAACTTTCTCCTCCTACTGTAAGTTTGTTAACTAACGCTGACGGCATGCCAAGCGTTACTGGACACGATTGACCGTCTTTACCGCATGTCCATGAGCCGGCATCCATCTGGAAATTCGAGCCGACCATAGTGATGTCGGCCAGCGCTTTCGGTCCGTTTCCGATGATATTTATATCCTTTATCGGTTGCGTAAGTTTTCCGTCTTCAATGAGATAACCGTTTTTGACGAAGAACGTAAAGTCGCCCGCGCCAATCTGTACCTGTCCGTTTGTAAAGTTTGATACATATACGCCGTTCTTTACGGAAGCAATTATCTCGTCTTCGCTATAATTTCCTGCTTCCATATAGGTAGCACGCATACGTGGTATCGGCATGCAGCGAAACGATTCGCGCCGTCCGTTGCCTGTCGGGGCGACGCCGTAATATCCGGCGCTTATGCGGTCGTGCAGGTAGCTTGTAAGTTTTCCTTCACTGACGATATACGTTTTTTGGCCTTCAACGCCTTCGTCGTCGATATTAACGGCGCCGCGATTATACGGGATTGTACCGTCGTCGACGATGTTGATGTTCGAATCGCAGACCTTTTGATTAAGTTTCTCCGCAAAAATTGATGTATTCTTCCTGTTGAAATCGGCTTCAAATGCATGTCCGATTGCTTCATGAAGCAGAATGCCGGACCCTCCGGCGCCCATTACGACAGGCATTTCTCCTCCTTTAGGTTTGATAGCGCCGAACAGGATCGACGTTTTGTCGACAGCCTCTTTTACAATCGTATCGATAAGTTCGTCGGTAAGAAATTCCGCTCCCATGCGTAAAGCCCGCGATGAGGAGTTACTTTCCGTACGTTCGCCGTCAATCATAATACATTGAGCGCCGATGATTACCATCGGACGATAATCATAGTAATATTGTCCCTCGGAATTGCAAAACAGGATATGGGAAGTACTGTCGTTTAACCAGGCCGAAACCTTTGCCACACGGCTGTCTGCCGCAAATATCCCGTCGTTCACTTTTTGCAGGTACGGCATTTTAGATTTTACGGTTACATTTTCCCATGCGGTTTTTATGTCATACCGGTTGTTTTTTGCCGTTATCTCTGTCAGGTTTACAGGGGCTGATGCCGCATTCCCGTTTGCTATGCGTGCTGCCGTGCGTGCTGCCGTGAGCATGTTTTCAAGCGTGACGTTTTCTACGTACGCATATCCCGTCTGGTCGCCGGAAACAACCCTTACGCCCATTCCGAAATCTATATTTGAATAAGCGCGGTTGACGGTTCCGTCCTGAAGACTGATCCTGTTCGAAAACGTGTGTTCAAAAAACAGATCGGCATAATTTCCACCCTTTTCAAGCGCAGCCGACAGCACCTGTTTCAATTGACTGTCCGTAACCCCAAAATGTTCCATAGCGAAACCTGTCGCCGCGGAGTTTTTATTTACTCCGTCGCCGGCAATGTCCCCAAACATAGCCGGAGTAGCTAATGATCCTAACATAACTCCTCCCGCTTTAATAAAATCTCTTCGGTTGAATCCCATGAATGTTGATAGCTAATGTTTTGTTTCATGGCGGCAAAGTTACATGAAAATTCCGGAATTTCAAACGTGCACGAATGAAAATCACAAAAAAATCGTGCGGTTTTTTTTAAAGTATGACCGCACGATTTCGACCGGCATCACCCCGGAAAGAAGCATCGAAGGTGTTGACACAGGCGTTGATTTGGTATGATTATCTGGCAAGATCTTCCAGTAATGTTTTTTTCATTGTTTCATGATTGCGGAAATCATTACGCAGCATGTAGTTGCCGTTTTTGTCGACAAGCACATACGACGGTATGCCGTCGATATTAAATTTATTACCCAGATATCTCCATTGTTTTTCATCGACCCTGTAGTGTTCGCCTTTGATATCGGCAATCATCGTGAGCCATTTTGTTTCGGGAGATGACGGGCCTGTAAGATAAAGGAATATAAGATTGTCGTTTTTTAATACATTGTCTTTTAACGGCTCCGTGCGGTTTATGGCCGAGCGGCATGGTCCGCACCATGTAGCCCAGAAGTCGACGAGGACGATTTTCCCTTTATAACTTCCGACGATGGCATCAAATAATTTATCGTCCGGAACGTTCGGGACCTCACGGATTATGTATCACGTTTTACTTTTCGCTTCTTCCAGTTGCTTTTGAAGTTTTTTATCCAGAGAATTCAGAACATTTGCATAAAAAGGATTTTTAATCGTTGCCAGTTCCGCTTTTTCTTTATCCGTCAAAGGCTCCATTTCTTCTATTTTATGACTCAGGCGATGAACTTTTCGAAGGTCGTACAGGAGGCCTTCTTTCTGTCCGGTTATCAATTCCAAATTTGTTTTGCCGCTGAAATACATCGGGTATATATAAGAAAACATCTCCGTATATAAACATTTTGTGCCGTCAATACGGATATCTTTAATTATATCGTAATGTTTTCCGGTAAATTCCGGTGTTTTGTAGTTCTTTAATTCCCGTTGATCTCCCGGGAGTTTATTTTTTATACGGAAAGCTTCGTCCAGTTGGTTTTCGCCTGTTAATAAGAAATAATGTACCATCACTTTATTTTCGGCATCAATAAGTTCTTTTTCAAGCGTGGAAAGTTCGGCAGATTGATTTATCGTTTCGGTAATATCTTTATATTCCGAAATCACATATTCCGTAAATTCATCTGCATTCATACCGACAATTTTATTGTATGTATCTCCGCTTTGCAGTTGTAATTTATATTTGTCGTTTTTATGATTCAACGCCTGGTTGATTGCGGCGTTTTTGCCCGTGAAATAAAAGACGGGATTTGGGGTGTATTCCGATTTATGGTAACGTGCTCCCTGCCGTCCACATTCCTGCAGATCTACATAAATGTCCATCGTTTCTCCCGGAGAGCTGACGAACCTGATCAATTGTCCGGCCGCTCGTATAATGCTTTGCATCGTACCGTACTGTTCAAATTCGATGGAGGCATCACCGGTGTTTTCGTCAATTGGGAAGATGATCTCGTCTTCCACGGAAGGGAAAAAACGAATGTTGTACATCGTAACTTTTCCGTTATCCATACCTTTTCTGTATCCCGGCAGATGTAGATTTATATGGGTTGTCCCGATTTTAAGTTCCGCCTCCGGCAACGATACCGACATGTCCGGTTGCGTGTCGCAAAGTTCTTGCGGCAGACCTTCGGGATGTACCGTATAAGACGCTTTTCCCGTTAAATCAATGCCGTATATTTTGAAGCAGTCATCGCAGTCCGATTCAATAAAATCAATTTTTTCCAGTTCGCGCTCTATCGGCGGGAATAGAAGCACAAACGATGCTTCTCCCGATTCAGGCATCCAAAAGTCTTTGCTCAGTTCGATATCTTCCGAGCCGGTGATGAAATATTTACGGTCGCCAGCCTGCAGATATGTCAGAGAATCGATGCGTATCCAGTTCTTAGGATAGTAAAAAGCATCAATATAAAAAATAGTAGCCGTATCGGTCAGGACAATTTTGTCAATTTCAAGCGTGTTCGTATTTCGCACGCTGAAAATGGGTCGATCGATCGTACGATTGCCTTCTTTGCATGATATAAAGCATATCATAGCGGATAAAATAATAGAAAATGTCTGTTTCATAACCTTGATGTTTTTATTTTCGATAAACATGGTAAAGATAGTTTATAAAAACAAATATAAGGCCGATTTGTTTTTATTTAACTTTACGAGGGTGTTTTTATGCATATTTGTGCTTTTGCCGGATATTTTTATTCGTTTGTGTGTAATATGACAATTTGATGCGTAACTTTGTACGCATAAATTTATCGGCAAATATAAAAAAACGATTAAAATGGTTGGTATTCACCTGAATAACAGTATGCAGCTATGATAAATGTGAGAAATGCAGTTCCTCGTAACCCCGGTTTCCGATTTCGTGAGCCGGTATCGCTTATGATAGGACAGAATGAACATATTGCTTTTACCGGGCCGAATGGCGGCGGGAAAAGTGTGCTGGCACAGATGCTGACAGGCGCTTATCCGTTAAAGGAAGGACGGATTGAATATGGTTTTTACCCCTCTCCTGTTTATAAGAATATCAAATTCATAGCGTTTAAAGACAGTTATGGACCGGCTGATGCTTCGTATTATCTGCAACAGCGATGGAACTCGCAGGACAGAGACGAATCTCTGCCGGTACGCGACGTGCTGGAGCGCAGTATTAAGAGAGCCTCGGATGATATATCGGGCGGGGCGTTTATGGGCGACGGAGCCACTGCTGCAGTAGCGCAGGTATCGGATGATATATCGGGCGGGGCGTTTAAAAGGCGGAGTATATCGGATATGGCGCTTCGGATTCCCACTGGTACGCCGGATAAGTCGTTTTTTGAATTATTGGATATTGGTGGGATGCTTGATAAGCAGATGGTAATGCTGTCGAGCGGCGAGATGCGAAAATTTCAATTGGCAAAGGCGTTACTTGCGCGTCCCCACATTCTTATCATCGACAATCCTTTCATTGGCCTTGACATCGCAGCCCGCATACTGCTGCATGACTTGTTAAGCCGGCTTGCCGGAACGGGTGATGTGCAGCTTCTGCTTATATTGGCGAAGGCGGATGAGATTCCAGCGTTCATCACCCACGTTGTTCCGGTTGAAGACATGTCGTGTAAAGGGAAAGTTGCTCGGAGCGATTTCCGCGTGACGTTTCCGGAAGCGCCGGTTATCGGCGATCTGAATCCGCCGGCAGCCGCTTGTTCCGTGCCGGACTTTTTTACGTCCGGAGGTGTTCATGAGAGGGCGAACGGCGACGGCCTGATCATCGAAATGCGGAACGTATCGGTAAGGTATGGCACGCGGATAATCCTGAACGTTCCGTACTGGAGCGTCCGGTGCGGCGAACGGTGGATTGTGACCGGACGGAACGGCTCGGGAAAATCAACATTACTGAGTTTGGTATGTGCGGATAATCCGCAGTCGTATGCCTGTGATATTTCCCTGTTCGGACGCAGGCGCGGTTCGGGCGAGAGTATTTGGGACATAAAAAAACATATCGGTTATGTAAGTCCCGAAATGCATCGTTCATATTCCGAAAATATCCCGGCAATAGCGATTGTGGCGAGCGGACTGTATGATAGTGTGGGGCTGTATATGCATCCGAAACCGGAACAATTGGTTGTTTGTGAATGGTGGATGGATATATTTGGTATTCGCGGCCTCCGAAACCGCAATTTTTTACAGCTATCCGACGGCGAACAACGGTTGGTTTTGTTGGCGCGGGCTTTTGTGAAAGACCCGCAATTGCTGATTCTCGACGAGCCTTTTCACGGACTTGATACCCGTAACCGTCTGCGGGCAAACGCCATAATCGAATCCTTCTGCCGTCGTCCACACAAAACGCTGATTATGGTAACGCATTACGAAGAAGAACTGCCTGCGGGCGTTACGCATCGTCTTGTCCTTGAAGCATAGCAGGGCAGGCGGCGAACCCGCTTTGCGGCACGTCGGCTTTCGGAAACTCCTTGTCCTTGAAGCAGAGCAGGGCAGGGCATGGCAGGGCAGGCGGTGAAAGTCTGCCCGAAATAATTTGTGTAACGGAAGTCGGGAAATATAAACAGGAAAAATGTTTTATTTCCCGACTTCTTGACCTCTATCAATGAGGGTTACACGGTTTCTGGGGCGGCAAAACAGATGCCGGAGAAGAACGTCGCTCAGTGTTTGTGCTTGTGTCCGTCGTGTTTTGTTTCAGGTTTTTCACCATCTTTGAGTACCGCAGCTTTCTTATCGATTTTATCGAAAGCAGCCATAAGTTTTTTTACGTCTGTTTTATCCGCGCGATAGGTAACTTCTACCGTACGGGTCGACAGGTTGCATTTGAGATCGGTTACGCCTTTTTCAAAGGCGATATTCTTCTCAATCTTCTTAATACAGTTTTCACATTCCATGTTTTCAATGAAAAATGTCACCGTCTCTTTCTCTTTCTTTTTCGTTGTTTCTTGCGCTGATGTCGTTGATATGGCAAACAGGGCGCACCACATAATAACTAAAATCCGTTTCATAATTTATATATTTAAAGGGTTTATAAAAATAATTCTTCAATCGCGACTTATAGCATAACGCAGGCCGACATAAAATTTTCGCCCGTGTACAGGTCCCCAGACCATTGAACCGTCAAAACTATCGCTGCGTGGATTGGCCGCATCAATAACCGGATTGTCCTGCGTGAAGCCGGATAAGTTTTCGGATCCTGCGTAAATAGACCACTGGCGGAAAAATTTTGTTATCTGTACATTCCATATACTGTAAGGACTGAAATTGTCTTTCCACAGCGGATTGTTCGCATCAGGCACAGGCATCCGTCCGCCTCCGTTGAAATGTCCGGTCACATCAAACTGCCATTTTTTCAGCGGTGTCAGATACGATGCCGTCAATAATCCTTTATAGTCGCTTACCAATGGTTTTTTCAAACTATAGACGACACCGTCGACATTCCGATAATCTGTTTTTGTATCCGTGTAGCGATAAGCGCCCGTTAATATGAATCCGCGAAGGAACGGAAACGGATAAGTCGCTTCCACCTGAAAGCTGTTTGAATACGATTTCCCGTTGAGGTTATAAAAACGGACTTCGTGAGGATTGCTGTCCATATCCGTAACTACCTGTTTGTTAAAATTCGTATAATACCATTCCGAATTTATCGTAAGATCTTTGCCTCCGAGCGGTATGTAAAATGAGAAGTTCATGCCTGTGTTCCAGGCTTCTTCCTGATCGAGATGATCGGCAATTATCATTTTACGGCTACTGGACAACAGGAAATTGTTTTCTGTAAGAACATTTGCCGTGCGAAACCCCTTCCCTGCCGAAGCGCGTACGTGTAACCATTCAAGAGGGTTGTATTTCAGGTGTATACGTGGCGTCACGAAAAAGTTATAAATAGAACTGTGGTCGGCGCGTATCCCGGCAAGCAGAATAAATTTGTCGTTGAGATTATACGTATATTGCAGGTAAGCGCCCGGTACAATTTCTTTGCGGTCGAAAACAGTTTTTTCCCCATCACGGGTGATATTCTCGTCAAAGTCATCATAATTCAGGCTAAGTCCTGTACTTATACTGTGCATCGGCAAAAATTCTTTTTCGTACATTAAACTTGCGTAAATATTGTTCTGGTAAATGTTGTACGGTGTACGATCATAAGTTGACCGTTGCTCGTGTCGGGAACCCGACAGAATAAAGGCAACATTTTCCGCCTTGTCGGGATGGATAATATATGCCTGTTTGGTAAATCCTTCGATACGGTTCGTATGAAGTGTTATCCGGTAAGGGTCTGTGACATGATAATGTTTCGTTGCCTGTCCTCCGGTACGGTTTTCGTGCAGATAGCGCAAACCGTATTGTGATATATAATTATCAATCCGGTGTTGCCATCTGTTCATCAGGTTGACCTGTT
The DNA here is from genome assembly GCA_031283785.1 of Tannerella sp. The sequence continues at coordinate 19,597 of JAITBC010000295.1, forward strand.
CTTTGAGCGGTATATCCAGAAACCCGTCGCCGTTATCGTCATGTTGTTTGCTGTCGTTAGAGTAATGTACCAGAAGGCCTGTGGAGAGATTGTCGTTGATATGCCATGAGGCGTCGCTGTTCGCTTCGTACCTTTCGGCGTCGTCGGCATACAGGTTGGCGGAAAAAATGTCGGCTGTTGCAGGTTTTTTAAATTCGACATTGATTTGTCCGGCAAGCGCTTCATATCCGTTTTTCACAGACGAAGTTCCTTTCGATATTTGGATACTCTCCAGCCATGCTCCGGGCACATAGTCCAGTCCGTAAAGCGATGCCGCCCCACGGAAGTTCGGGTAGTTTTCCGTGAGCATTTGCGCATAGACGCCTGATAAACCTAATAATTTTATCAGGCGTGCTCCGGTAGCCGCATCGGCATATGACACGTCGACCGAAGGATTTGTCTCGAAACTTTCAGCAAGATTACAGCATGCAGCCCTGTACAGTTCGGTTTGGGTTATGCGTTGTGTATGTATTATGCTGCTGCGTGGAGAGATTGTGCCTAAGCGTCTTTCGTTTACAACGACTTCGTCAAGTTCGATTTCATTTTTAAGTATGATATGTAAGGAGTCCTGTTGAGATTCAACAGTGACGATTGAAGTCGTATAACCGGTATAGCTGATTATTAATCGTTTATTTTCTATCCGTTCAATTTCGAAGAATCCATTGGCATCTGTGGTAGTGCCATTGTTCGTTTTTTCCCAATGAACATTCGCTCCAGGTACAGGTTCGTTTTCTTCGTCATAAACGTATCCCCGAATCTTATCTCCGGCTATTACGGCTGCGGAAATGAATGTTGCAATAATAATAAATATGTATTTTGTCATTGTTTTATTTTTTAATGATTTATAAATTCCGGCGAAAGGCCGGATGCAAATAAAAATGTTCTTAAAATGAAAATTCCGGGATAGTGTAATCCCATCTTTCGTATGTATCTGTGAATATCCTTTATCCCTAAAAGTTTTTAATGCCGTTTTTTTGTATTGCTTTTCGAAAATAAATTCAAATGTTCAATTTTTTAAATCGAACGGCATACTTTTGGATCTGGGATATCCCATTAAAATTAAATCAAAAGAACAGTATATTTGGATAGATAATCGCGTGGGTAGACCGGCGGGCCTTTAGGCATAATCACCCCGATCTCGACTGTTAAATGGTCTATATTCGAAATGTCAACGATTGCATAAGGAAGCAGATTAAAAACGGCCGGCAAAAGATTGATCTCCAATTCCGAAAAAGAATGTGAACACCAGTCGAAATTAATTCGTTTTATATTGCAGCAGTCATCTTCGGCATATTCATTATTATAATGGTTATAATATGCAACATAGTCTGCCGGATGACCGTTATCTTCGTAATCACTGTGGCAAGTGCTTTTTGCCGGCTCTGAGGAATGACTGTTATGATCACATGTTTGATTATGTATTTCGCAGCAATTATCTTTATGCAGTGTTTCGATACCGGTCGAACGACACTGGTTGCAGCAATAAAAAATGACATTTATGCCTGCCCCGCCGTATAAAACCAGTGCAGTCATTATAACAGTAAACAGATATGTAAATATTTTCTTCATGATTTCCGCGAAATACTATTACAAAAATGACGTCACAAAGATATAAATGATTTTCTGTAATTCCAAAAATTGCGGCTAAATTTTTTTTTGAGGTGCCGGGGAAAAACATACCATCATACGATAAAGAAAGAAATACATGTTTCTGAGGCCAAAATTATTAGCGATAAATCGTTGAATTTTAGCGTTTAGATTTTCGACTTTTGCATTGGTTAACCCATTTTTTTTGACATAACGGCTTTTTTCGGGCAGTCAATAACGGCAAAAGGCTACGGCTGTTTCATTCGTCATTCCGGGAGGCATCTTGAGCGTGCAGACGCCGCCTGAATGTGTGATGGAAACAGATTGGCTCCAGGTTGTTTTCGGGTCGAGCATGAGTACGCGGAAATTCCCGGCGGGGATATGTACCGTTATTTCATCGCTTGTCCCGGCGAAATATAACGCATACTGCTTTCCTTCTTCCGCAAGCATAAACACATCATTGTCTGCCGGCGACAACAGGATTTTTTTCGCATCGGCAACAGGTTGCATGTGGATAAAATCAAGCTGTTCCAGAAAATACCTCATCGCTCCCATCTGTTTGCGAAGCGCCTTGCTGCCTCCGCCGGGTGTCGGTTCACGGACGATATTGCTACCGTCTTCCTTTCCTACTGTGAACGAATAGTCCAGATGGTTGTACAGCGCGCCGCCCGACATCATAAACGCCCATGCTTCGCGGCGGTAATATTCGTCGTACACTCCCTTGAAGCCGGTCTCGTTCATCCCGATTGGACGCCGGAGCGCGGCATTTTCAGCTATGGCCGTAGGAGGCGAACAGTAGTGGAAATTGAAGATAGACCAGGCGGGATGCGGGTCAATCACTTTTTTCGACCCGTTGGCTACATTCACCGAAATCAGGTGTTGCTTGGGCAGTGACTGTTCCGTTGAGACGATGAGGTCGGTGATTCGTCGTTGCCATTCCGTCGTCACGCCACCGAAATAAGGTTCGTTGCAGATTTCAAAGTAGAAGTTATCATATCCGTTGACCGTTTCCACGATTTTCCGTACCAGCTTTTCCTGTACTTCCAGGAGGGCTTTTTCTCCGTCCGGCGTATAGACTTTTTCACGGGAGACGTTTCCGATCCCGTTGACATTGTTGCGGATGTTCATAGGCGAGATATTCCATTGTGCATCTTCGTACATCGGGCAAAACAGGGTCAGTTCAAGGATGATATCCAGCTCGGAGGCTTTCTGCATCAACTGGTGCAGCCGTTCAAAAAAGGCCGTATTCCAGGTATTCAGGTCAAACTTGTTTCCTCCCTGTACGTATCCGGGTTGCGAGGACCTGTCCCACGGCGACAGGTAATGTTCGGACGATGGGGCAAGTGTATTATCCGCGATGTTGAATGCATTGGCAGGTTCGAGGTATGCGCCCATGAAAATACGCGAATGATTCAACCCGTCTTTGTGCAGCGAGGTGAAATATGTATCGAAATCGAAAGCACCGTTCAGCAGTGCGCCATAATGTTCTCCGCAGGTTACCGGCAGCACAGGTTTCCCCCTGAACAGGAAATAGCGCGGGTTGTCGGGGTGGAGCGCAAAACTCTTTACGGAGGCGTCTGCGCGACGTCCTGTCAACGCTTCAATCATCGGCCACTGTATCTGCCCGTTCTTGATGATACCGAACTCTTCCCTGTAATCCCACACCGCACGGGCGATGCCATGACGGTTAAACAGCGTATTCATATCCCGGAACCAGCGGTTGGCGTCTTCTGCGGGGCTGCCTGCAATACATCCGTATTCGCCGCAGTATACACGCAATCCTTTGGCTTTTGCCACGCGCAGCACTTCCTGGAAGTCGGATTCTATTTTGCGGATGTCATACACCTGGGCAGTCCACGACTTGTACTTTTCGCCGATCTCCTGCGGCAGTCCGGCTATATCCGTGCCGGCAATCAGCGCTCCCGGATAATGTACGGGGCCTTTGTAATCCCTGATATCTGTCCAGGAAGCCCGGTAATGGGTCAGCAGGAACGGGTTGTAATAGTGGAAGCTGATGATGATATGGGGGTCGTTTTCGGGCAGGCGCAGGTACTTGACCGTCTCATATCCCTGCCAGCGGTTTGAGCCGATGACAAGGGTGCGTTCCGGTTCCAGTTCGCGGATGACTTCCGCACAACGGTTGACGATGATGTTCCACGTTTCAGGATCGTCGGCGACGGGTTCGTTCATCAGTTCGTAGGCTACCATGGAAAGAGGATACTTCTTCAGCTCGCCGCTCATTTTACGCCAACATTCATAAAACTGTTCCTGCGCACGGGATTCCGTAAACAGCGGCTTTACTGCACTGTTAAAATGATGCGAACGGAGGATATGCAAATCCACTACGGCAGGAAGGCGGAACTCGGCGCACCATTTCAGCGCATGATGCAGCAAGTCGAACGCTTCTTTTTCTTTGTTACCGTTCGCGTCGAACATTTGTTCTTCGTCAACGGGAATACGTATGTGATCGAACCCCAGCGAGGCGATGAACGCTACATCGTCGCGGGTGAAATACGAAGACCGGGCAGCGCCCCTTTTGTTGCTTTGAGACAGCCAGTGGCTGATGTTCACTCCCTTCTCGACGGAGAATGTGTCACCGGACATTGCCGACAGAGAAGGAGTGATATAATCCGGATCGATGACCATTACGTCTTTTCCTTCCCGTTTCTCAAAAGTCACCTTACTGATGTGCATGATGCGAGGATGTATTTTTTCTTTGGAATTATGCGCATGAAATACGATGCGAAGGTTTCCTTCTTTGTCGGTGAACATTGCGCTGTGGCCGATGCCCTGCAACGCTCCGACGTTCTGGTAGACCGGGTTCTTTTCGTATTTAATCCACGGGCCTTTCACGTTCGTGGCCGTGGCTACACCGATTCCGTAAGAGGGGCTTTCGTAACTGTTAGCGGAATAAGTCATGTAATACAGTCCGTTATGCTTGATGACAAACGACCCTTCATTGACTCGAGGCCATACTTTTTCCCATTCCTGGGATACGCCGATGCATTTCGTCATCGTTTCTTTTTTGATTTCAAGCATGTTGTCCTCCTCCAGCTCTGCCATCCAGATATTCAGCCCGTCATTGAAGCGGTCGAAGAACAGGTATGCTTTACCGTCGTCATCAATAAACAGAGAATTGTCGATACATTTCTCGCCTTCGATCATCGGTTTACGGACTTCCTGTCTGAACGGCCCCAACGGACTGTCCGAAACGGCAACGCAAATATGCTCGTCTGCGGAATAGTACATATAAAATCTGCCGTCGACACGGTAAACTTCCGGCGCCCAGAACCATCTGTCCGCCCATACATCGTCTTTATTCAGCGCAAGGTTCCGCTCCGGGATTTCCCACGTAAGAAGATCGTCAGAAGTATAGACGCGTATGCCGTCCGCACCGGAAGTGCCGTATGCATAATACACGCCCCCGTATAACATAATAAACGGATCGCCGAACATGACCGGCAGCTTCTCCTGCGATTCGTTCATTGTGGAACCGCCGCTGACAGGCGCTTCAAAATTTGCCGACAATACCGCCGCCTGCGACTGCTCCGCAGATATTTCCGGCACGTTCTCATCTACTGACGACGACGACGGATATGCCGCAAAAAAATTAAAAAC
>JAITBC010000404.1 GCA_031283785.1 Tannerella sp.
CCGAACTAAGCGCAACACTCAAAATGGCGGAAACATATTATACCCGCAACGGTCTGCCTATCGACGTCGATCCTTATTGGGAGTATGACACGCGTTACGAAATCCGAGCCGATACGGGAGAATGGCATAAATACTATGTAAGCAAAGGCGAGACAACAGCGAAACTTCACTATTATCGTGAACCGCGTTTCTATGCGCATCTTGGTTTTGACCGCAGTATCTACGAGTTAAGCAGTCTTCCGGAAGCAGAGTCTGTTGTAATCAAAAACCGGAGCGGCGAACAGTTCGGCGTTGTATTCCAAGACTGCCATATTTCTACAGGATATTTTATCAAGAAAATGGTGCATCTTAATACTTCAACAACTACTGCCGGTTATAACAATATATTTTTCCCGATGCCATTAATTCGTCTGGCTGACCTTTACCTGCTTTATGCCGAAGCCTTGAACGAAATCAAGGACACTCCCGACGGAGAGGTTTACCGTTGGGTTGACAGTATCAGGATACGCGCAGGATTGAATACGGTTCTTGAGTCATGGCGCTGGGCTAAACCCGAAAACATGAACGATCCGTACGATAAAGAAAAAATGCGCGAAATCATCAAACGCGAACGTCTTATCGAACTTGCTTTCGAAGGTCAAAGACCTTTCGATCTTCGCAGATGGCGTGATGCTGAAAAATATTTGAACGAACCTGTACGCGGTTGGGATTTTCAAGGCTCGAAAATCGACGAATATTACTTGACAAGGGTATATTTCAGTAACCGAAGGTTTACGTACAAAGACTATCTCTGGCCATTAAGGAACAGTACTCTTATTGTCAACAGCAATCTGGTACAAAATCCCGGATGGTGAAATTAATTTAATCATTTTATAAAAGTTATAAATATGAAACGTAAAATTTCAAATGGAAGAAAGCGTTCTTTCAATGTACGGCTGGCGATAACGGTTACGGGCTTGTTGTTTTTAGCGCTTTCGTGTAAAGAACTTCCAACAGGACAAATACCTACCGACAGCGATGCGCCTGCTCCCGTTACTAATGTTAAAATTGTACCGACTTATGGCGGGGCAAATGTTACTTATACTCTTCCTAAAGAAGACGACATTTCGTATGTGAAATGCGAGTTTGACTATAACGGCAAACACAGGGTTGTCCGTTCATCTATCTACAAAAATCAACTTATTGTAGATGGACTTGGCGTTCCCGAGGAAATAATGCTTAAGATATCGGTTGTCGATCACAGTGAGAATGTTTCACAACCACATATCGAGAACTTTACTCCCCTTGATCCGCCTATGACGGCAGTATTGCAGTCCTTCCGGCTTGAACCCGCTTTCGGCGGCGTGAAAATAACATGGGAAAATCCTGCAAGAGAAATGGTCGGTATCTCATTCCTCGCTGCCAACGACGATGGTGAGTTGGATTTGAAGGATATGGTATTTACCTCCCTGCCTGCCGGAAGTAAAAGTCTTCGCGGTTTCAACACCGATAAGCGGACGTTTGCCCTTACGCTTAGCGATAAGTACGAGAACACTTCCGATACTGTATATTTCAGAGAAATATCACCGCTTTACGAAGTGATGCTTGACAAAAAACTGTTTAGTGGCATTCAATTGTTGGGAGATAATATTTCGGTAAGTAACGGACGTCCTTTGCAAAATATATGGGATGGCAGTAATGCTGTTATATGGCACACCCTCGCCGATGCAGGATATACTGTACCTCAATATTTTACTGTTAACTTGGGTGTGGATGCTCAATTAACACGATTTGTACTAAATAATCGTGACGATTATTTGTATGGACAGCACAACCCCCGTGTATTCACTGTCTGGGCAACAGACAGATTGGATCTCGATACGCATCCTGTAACCGACTCATATTACGGCGACAACTCATGGAAAGCAGACTGGCATGTACTTGCCGAATGCGAAGTACTTAAACCTTCCGGAAGCCCTGCGGGAACGAATACGCCGGAAGATGAGGCTGCTCATAGAGCAGGGTTTGAATTTGAGTTTACTCAGGATGTCTCGAAGATGCATTATCTCCGTTTTGAAGTGCATGAAACATGGTGGCGTACGCCTGCATTGCATATATCTGAAATAACAGTATTTGGCGACGAAAGGTAATAATGGTTTTATATATTAAATTAAATACATTGAAACGATGAAATATTTTAGTTTAAAAAATTCTCTTGTAAAGGGAATAATCTCAACAGTGATGATTCTTTCGGTATGTATTTTTTCATGCGATGACATGAACAGCATTCACGAAGAATATCTCAAACGCGGCGAAACATTGTATATCGGTGGCGTAAACTACGACTCGGTATATGTGTATTCCGGAGACCGCAAAATCAAGTTCGAATGGAAGGTGAGCGCCGACCCGCGCATCACAAAAACCGTCATATATTGGAATAACCGCGACACTTCAGTCGTAATTCCTGTAAATAGAACTGTCGACAACGAGTTCTGGATGGAGACTCTCATTACTGATATTGCAGAAGGAGAGTATATTTTCGAATTTATGATGCAGGACGACAATAATCATACTTCCATTGCGGTGGAAATATCCGGAACAGTATTTGGCCAGGTATATCTCGAAAACCTTCGTAACCGGGGTATCAAAGAATTGTCAAAACTCGAAACAGGAGAAATGCAAATCATCTGGGAAACGGTCAATAATGTTACTCTCCAATATTCGGTTCTCGAATATATAGACGACAATGGACAGCCGAAAAAAGTGAACGTGCCTAACTCCGATGATAAAACTCTGCTGGACGGTCTGGATACCGGCGACGAAGTGGAACTCTATGCAGCACATCTGCCCGAAAATGCTCTTGAAACGTTAAATTCTTTCACAAGAACATTGACAATGCCTAAGTTTGAACGCGAATTGGCGAAGTCAAGGTTTGCTGCAGCTTTCAAACCCGGCGATAACACAACGCCTCAGCCCGGAGACTCCGACGGCGCATGGGCTAATTCATGGGTGGAAGCCGATAATCGCGATATACGCCAACTTTGGGACAATAATCCTAAAAACGATGCAGTAAACGGACGGCGTGGCATTTTACACACTGCCGACCAAAGCGGTAACTGGGCTAATGCCAGGTTTAAATACCCGCATAAGTTCACTATCGATTTGGGTGTGTTGGCTACTCTCAGCCGAATACATGTCTGGCCAAGAGTCGATGCCGGAGCGTTCACTGGTCACAGTCCTCGATATTTTGAAATTTGGGCTACCGATGTGCCGAAAGAAATTTCGGATTTCGGAAGTCAGGCAGAGTACGAACAATATTACCGTACTACTTATTTAGAGCATAAAAATCCGGATAATCAAGTTCAAACAAATCCAAACGGAGACGCCAACCATAGCGGCATGGAATTTATTGAAACGCCTGCTACAGGTATCTATAACTGGCAACAGGACTGGGTCAAACTTGGCGATTTCGAATTTGCAAAACCTTCGGGTATGAACTACAACCAAAGCAACGACGCCGATAAGGCTGTCTGGGCTAATGGAGCTGATTTTACTTTTCAGGAAATCAACAAAAAAGTGCAATATATCCGATTAGTAATCAAATACCCCAACTGGCAGAATACAAACTGTATCAATCTGGGAGAAATAACATTATATGGCGATGATGTTTAACTAATTATTTT
>JAITBC010000007.1 GCA_031283785.1 Tannerella sp.
AAATGACTCACGAAGATTTTGGACGCGGATATGGAGTCCGATTCATCGGAACAACAGGAATCGTTGATATAAGTCGCGATTTTTTTGAGACTTTACCAGGAAAAATTTTTTCGCACGAATTTTCGGATAGCGACGTAGAATTATATGAATCCGACGACCATTATCAAAACTGGCTGGACTGCATCAAGTCGCGGAAACCGACGGCTAGCACAGCCGAAATCGGACATCGTACGGCTACTGTCTGCTTCCTTGCAAATATCGGCTACGAATTGCAACGTCCGTTATTCTGGGATCCTGTTAAAGAGGAATTTGTAAATGATACCGAAGCAAACAAATTGCGACAGGGATATATTAGGAAACCATGGACATTAAGCATTTAATTAGTTGTATGAATCAGGGGAAGGATTGCTTAACCTCCTTCTCTGGATTGTTGTTTAAAAATTAAAAAGTGTAATTATGTTTTCAAGAAAACTAAGCGGAAGTCTTTACTTCTTTCTATTAATGTTCCTGTCGGTAAACATTCTCAATGCCAAAGACCCGATAAAGGCGCTTATTGTAACAGGGCAAAACAATCACAACTGGAGAGTAAGCAGTGTGGTACTTCAAAAATATCTTAACGAAAGCGGCATATTTGCTGCCGACATGGTCATCTCTCCGGAAAAAGATAAAGATATGCCTTCATTTTGTCCAGATTTCTCGGCATACAGTGTTATTGTTTTAGACTATAATGGCGATTCGTGGTCGGAAGATACTAACAGTGCTTTTTTGGAGTATGTGAAAAACGGCGGAGGAGTTGTTGTTTATCATGCTGCCGACAATGCTTTCCGCAACTGGAAAGAATATAATGAAATCATTGGTCTGGGCGGCTGGGAAAACCGCGATGAAACGGACGGTCCATACGTGTATTTTTCCAATGGCAAGGAAGTTCGGGATACTTCTCCCGGACCCGGCGGCAATCATGGCGACCAGCACGAATACAAAATAATGCTTCGTGTTAAAGACCATCCCATTACCAAAGGGCTGCCAGATGTGTGGACTCACAGCGTAGATGAATTGTATGACCGTCTGCGCGGTCCTGCAAAAAATATGACCATATTGGCTACTGCCTATTCGGACAAGAATACGAGAGGAACGGGTCGCGACGAACCGATATTGATGGTACTTAACTGGGGTAAGGGACGTATTTTCCATACGGTACTTGGACATGTAGGCGGTCCGGTACATCCGGCTATAGACGGACACAGTTTCATTGTTACTTTCCTGCGCGGAACGGAATGGGCTGCAACGGGCGAAGTAACCCAAAAAGTCCCTGATGATTTTCCTAAAAAATAGAACTATAAATTTATTGTGTAACATAAAAAGTTAAAAAAAGTATGAAGAATATTTCATTTGCAGTAGGTTCGGCTTATACGGCTTTGCTTGCTCTTGTCATTGTTTGTATCGACCAGTTGATTAAAGGCTACATGCCTATTAAAGAACTTGACGGTAATGGTATCGAAAAAGGGTTTACCTATATCGCGTTCGTGGCATGGGCGGTGTATTTTTTCACGGGTACCGCCAAAGATGGAATACGTGCCGCTATCGGATATGTTATCGGTATTGCGTTTTCCATCGGCATTGTTGAACTTGCCAAGCTGCTCGCCTGTACGCTGTCTTTCGCCGTTCCGATTGCGGTATTTATCATAGTCTTTCTGGTACTGTATCTGGATAAGGTGCCATGGATTAACTACATTCCATCGATGTTTGTTGCATCGGGATGTTTTTTCGGCATAATCAATTATGTGGAAGGCGCCGAAGACAATCTTTGTGGAGCAGCTACAGTAGAACTGGTCTACGGATTTCTCGGATTGCTGTTCGGATGGATTACTGTGACAGGTAAAGGCTTGCTGGCGAAAGCTTTCGAAAAATAAATATTGTATATTAAAATGTATTTGCAGAGAGCATGGGATTTTTTACCCGTGCTCTTTGTTGTTGAATATATTCGGTTATAGGTGATAACTTGGTGTAATTATGCAAAATATCCGGTTATAACCGGATATTTTGCATTTTTTACAATATCTCTGTTTATAACCAAAATATCTACTTTTACAAAATGTCGGTTATAATAAAATCATCCTTGTTTCGCTTGACGAAATCACATTACCCTCAAGAGGCGGAATCAAACATATACAGGCATGGGAACTTGCAAGCCGATTATCGAATTGGCCGTAAAGGATTTTCCCCCCTGTCAGCATCATTGTACAACCCGTTTCCGACGGATTATTTTCTTTTTGCAGCCAGCGCTTTTTCCCAGTTCCAGGCTGTTAGAAGCATTTCTTCGGTAGATGTTTCTGCTTTCCAGCCAAGTTCTCCGTTCGCAAAAGCGGGGTCAGCCCATACTTTTTCGACGTCTCCTTCGCGGCGAGCTACGATTTTTTTATTGACCTTCACGCCTGTAGCCTGTTCGAACACGTTGAGTATTTCCAGTACCGACAGTCCTTTGCCTGTTCCGAGATTGAAAAATTCTATTCCTTTCCTGTTTTTGTTTTTCAGGAGGCGTTCTACAGCAATGACATGGGCTTTTGCCAGGTCTACAACCCAGATATAATCGCGAATAGCCGAACCGTCGGGAGTATTATAGTCATCGCCGAAAACCCGCAGACATTCGCGGATACCGATAGCCGTCTGAGTAACAAAAGGAATCAGATTGTTCGGTACACCGTTGGGCAGTTCGCCGATTGCGGCGGAAGGATGTGCTCCAACCGGATTGAAATATCTTAATGCAATACATTTAAGGCGATTATCGGCATATATGGCGTCTCTTATTATTTCTTCGGCAATCTGTTTTGTATTTCCATACGGCGACGTAGCCGGTTTCACAGGCGCGTCTTCCGTAACAGGCAATACGTCGGGCTGTCCGTAAACAGTGCATGACGAAGAAAACACCAGATTGCAGGCGTTTTGCCCGCCCATCAGTTCGAGGATATTCAAAACCGAATCCAGATTGTTTCGATAGTATAGCAAAGGTTTTTCTACAGATTCTCCGACAGCCTTGCTTGCAGCAAAATGGATTATCGCTTCTATGCCGGGATATTTCTTAAACACATCTGCCAAAGCCTGTTTATCACGACAGTCGACCTTTTCGAAAGCCGGTTTTTTTCCTGTTATCGAAGTTATACCGTCAAGTACATCTATCGAAGAATTGGACAGATTATCTACAACAATCACTTCATAACCGCTGTTTTGAAGTTCAACCACAGTGTGAGAACCAATATATCCGGTTCCACCCGTTACTAAAATTTTACTCATTGATTATCTTTATTTTTTATTAACTGATTCAACAATTTGGACAGAGACGCGCTTTCCAGTCCGCGTCCCACGATTTTTTTATCTTTGTCCAACACATACACTTGAGGGACAGAATACAGGCTATACGCAATCCTGTAATCGTTTTTGTTTGCCGGGTCCCACACATTTATCCAGTCCGTCAGTTTATGTCTGGATAAAAAATCGACCCATTCTTCTTTATTGTCGCGAGTATATACGCAGAATCCCGCTAAGCCCCTGTTTTTATACTTTTTGAAAACCTTGTAAATTTCGGGAATCTCATTTTGACAGTGAGC
>JAITBC010000117.1 GCA_031283785.1 Tannerella sp.
TTCAACTTCCACCCCGTTTCCAGCGCCGCCTGAGCGGTCACAAACACCGGGTGAATACTGTCCAGTTTTTCCCACAGCGCTTTAGCCGCAGGATATACCGCTTCTACAAATTTGATTTGCTCCGATTTCGTTGCCACGGCATTATTATTTATAATGGTGTCCCCTGTTACAGAAAAAACATCCGTCATAGCTCCTCTTTCTCCGCAGCCACCCTGCCCCAAGTCCGGTGCAATAACCCCCGTCTGTAATATATTGAATACTACAGTGAGCAGTAACACCCTGCACCCGGTGAATCTCCCCCGTTCCGTGATTCGCGATGTACCGGAAGCCGATGCTCTCCAAAAACCCATTCCGTTTCATAACCATTAATCCTCGTCTTTTAATTTGTCTATCACACTCCCCAGCTTTTCCCCGACAGTTTCCTTGCCAAGCAGCTGCACCGCCGCCTCCAGCGTTTTCAAGGCATCCCGCTGTTGCTTATGCTCCGCCTTCTCCCAGATAGAGCATATCTCCACTGCGCAGATAAAGACGGAAAGCAGTGTAGCGATTGCCGGCACCTTCACCAGCGCCGAGAAATGGATAATATCCCAAAAACCGCACATGTAGAACATCGAATCCACGCTGGCCGCAATCAGCAAGCTTCCCGCATACAGGATAAACTTGCTCACCGTTCTTTTAAGCCCGACCGAATTGCGCACCTCTCCGCGCAGCTTCGCCTTATAAAACCCCGATGCAAAATCAACAGACATTGCAAAGACAACGATAATCGTCTCAATACACACAATCGCCCACATGGGTGAGATACCGTGTAACGGTCTAATCAACTCTTCCATTTATTGGCATCCTTCAATCAAATCAATCAACTGTCCGTACGCTCCGGCACGTAAACCGAACGAACAGACCTTTTTTATGAATCCGGCCTCTTCGACTGTCAGGTCGATATTACCGCCTTCTTCAAGCAACCTCTTTCCTATCTTGTATGCAAGATATTTCTCTTCTGCACTTAACATGAATCTATCGCTTGAATCCGCCGAAAAAAGTACAAGTCTCAAATGCTCATCAATCATACCGATCGTTTCTCCATCATGACCGGTAAAACTCTTTTTAAAATCTATTTTCATATTGTTTTATTTTTAATTAATTAATTATGAAATGCTGTTAAATACCATGCGCCGTTGTGATATGTCAATTCACAATAGTCACCCTTTTCCATATCCTTGTACGACACAACGCTTCCGTTTTGGTCAACAAGAGGCGTCGAAGAAGGCGCCCGAAGACGTATGTAGGATGTTGCCCACCTTGTAATAAGAATATGAATACGGATGAAAGACTTGAATCCCACTCCCAATCCGTTGCCCAGATACCCAAAACCCGTCTGTATGTCATCTGAAGAGGGGAGATCGACATAAGTGCCTGCTGTTGTCTGGTATGCAAAACACCGGTAAAGTTTCAGGTTTTTCACGCTGATTGGCTCGTTTAATACGGATTCCTCTACTACGCTCATACCTCCCTTGATCCGTACACCACCCTTAGCCACAAGCGCAATAGCATATATTTCGTTGTCCGAATCGCCTGATGCTTCAAGGCTTAGCGCAATTGTTTCGCCGCCGGGTTGCGCCGCATTGTTTTTGTTGCTGACAAGTGCCGTACAGGTGTAACTACCCCCGGCTACTCCCGGTGCAAGTTCTCGCCCGAACGCAATTCGTGTATTGCTGCTGCGCATGTCGATATAACCCACATCCTTCCCCGGACTGGCATTGCAGGTAAACCAGCCATCCGTTAGCGTAAAACCCCCAAGATAGGCATAATTTGCAAATATGTAGTCCGCCTCTATCAGTGACGTTTTTATATGACCCCCTTCTATAATTGTGCTGCCCAGCCTTGCTAATTCTACAAAGTCCTCATACGCCAGTTTTTTCAGACCACTCGTGTTCGCCTTACCGTTAATAGTCGATTGTGCGTTGCCATCCAGCATACTGAATGTAACTTTTCCGACCAGATTGATATGGCTTGCATCAATCGTTACCGCTGTCGGCGTTTGATTGATTTTTGAAATGATTGTAGTGCCGTCCTCCAATGTTTTTGATGCGTACAATGTATTTCCTTGTGCAGTAGTCATAAATCCCGCTTGCTCAATCGATGTTATTCTGTTTCCGATGCTCGTTATCTGCGTTACATTAGCCGTAATACGGTCGCTTAATACATTAAATTCCGATATGGTCGAATAGACGCTTAAATCCGGTTTGTCGCTCAAATTATTGTACCCCGACGAACCGGCAAGAATCCGTATATTGCCGCCGATTTCTCCCTTCGCAACATTAAAATACGTTTTCCCGTCAGGGCTGATTATCATCTTGATGCGCATCTGGCCGGGTAGAATTTCAGTATAGCCGTAGGCAGATGCAAAACTGCGTTCGCCCGAACGCTCCGACGATAGCAGGCCGACAAGAAAATAGTAATACCCGTCTCCGGGTTCATACCTGTATTCTTTTTGGAGCAGAAACGCTCCTGCCGTGCCCGACTTTGCGCATTTCGCAACAAAATAATACGACGATGTGTCATCTCCAAGAAACGGAGAGGTGTAGGCCGCCATATCCCAATATTTGTATTCCGACGCATCATGGACGTATGAGGTGCTTTCTATCCCCATTGTCATGTGTTTCAAAATTGCAACCGGCGCGGTAAATATCTTTGTGGTATTGTTCATTACAAAATTGGGAACAATCTCAACCTGCGAATTGGTTTTGTTGTTCACAAACTCAAACTGCTGGTATTCGTTGCCAACCAGTACCGACATGGTGCGTACCCATATCGGGTCAATGCCGGGCGAGAAGTTTCCTAACGCCTTTTCGAGCATTTCCTGCGCTTCCTTTGCGTCTGCATATTGACGTTTCGTAAACAGCATCATCGCCTTTGCCCGGTATTCGTTCAATACCTCGTCAGTTTCAATTTTTTTCAACTGACTTGACACCGATATTCCGGCCGTCACGTTCGACAATTCGATAACCGGACTGTGCGGACGGTTGATGAAGTCCTTTATTCCCGTCATACGAATAAGCACGCCTTCGGGCTGGAACTGCGCATCGCTGAATAGAATATACCCTCCAAGACGTATTCTCCCGCCGATTTCCAGCCAGTTCTTTTTTGCCCATATCCCGTCCAGCTCTCCGGTAAACGTGAATCGGGCATCTTCGTGTTCGTACAGATACTTTGCACCTTCACGGAACATATCCCACGACGCGCCGGTTTGTGTTGCATTGTCGCTGATGTAAGCATCCGGCAGGGCAATACCGAATATTGCGTACTTTTGCCCGACAAAGGGCGTAAACGTACTGTCCGGCATGGTATACCCGTCTATATCCTGCGGAACGATTTTGAACCTTCGTTCCGTATGAATGTACCCCGTCAGAGCTTCTTCCGTTTGTTCAATGTCAAATTCCTTACCGGCAAGCATACCGTCATTAAAGACAATAGTAGCCTTTTCTCCCGCAATGCGGTATTGCGAGTAATTAAGATTCTCCGGTATGCTGTTATCAATAATATCGTAGAAGTGTTTTTCCGCATCCACGACAATAACCTGACTAATGGTTCCCACCCGACCCGGATAAATGTGTGAACAGTCGAGACTGTCCTCTACACCGGTTGTCAAATCCTTATCCGCCCGCCGCAGAGAATATCCGTCCGCATCGGAAACGTACATTCGTCCCTCATACAACAACTGTCGCGATTTCGGAAGCAGCAATTCCGTATTTCCGCCATACCGTGAAGGGTCTATATTGCGCGTACCGCCCTGTACAAACAACACTTCCACCGGATTGGAATCATCCGCATTCATTCTGCCGACACCCGGCTTAAACCCGTTTCCACGCCCGTATGAAAGCGGCAACGGATTATCTTTGTAGTATTCCGTTTTTCGCAGGTGAATCTTTTTGCCGTCAATTTCCCATTCGGTATGAAAGGCATCGGCCATCATGGTCAGCGCATCCAAACAGTTCGTATGATTGTACGAAATGACCTGTTCAACCGCCTCTATTATTTCACCGACTTCCCAACCCGTTTCACGTGCATTCAGATTTTCAACCAGCATCTGTATATGAATCTGCGGTGTGGCCGTAAGGCTGAATTTTAATCGGTTACTGGTTGTGTCTTTGAATTTGTATTTTTTCAGCTTTGCCTGTTCTGCCTCAAGAATTAATGTATATTCAAAATTCCGTGTCCCATGCTTTTTAAAGTTTTCGGGAGACATCAGTTCATATCGCCGCCCTTGAAATTCCGTCCATGCACCTGTGGGAATTTCGACATGTTCAGGCAATGAATAAAACAGTGTCAGACTGTTATCATCCATAATAGACCTGTTCCGGTAACTGTCGTCATTTACAGGAATCTCTATTTGAGTATCATTAAAATTGATTACCATTAAATTAGCACTTCCATATCAATGTGATATACATACTTACAAACAAGGCCATTTCGACCCAGAAAAGCCACTGTTTTGTTAAAAGAAGCCCCAAAAGCCACACCCCGAAAAGGACGCACAGCGGCACAAACACATACCCCGCCAGTATCATCC
>JAITBC010000128.1 GCA_031283785.1 Tannerella sp.
AGAACAAAAAAGACAGAGATTACATGATGAATTATTAAGAGAGTTAAACATTAGCAGGGAACACTCTTTTAATGAACATCTGCATAATTTAAATTTTTGTCTTACCTCATTAGAGTTTATAGAATTAGTCTATAAAAACCAAAAGAAGGGAGAAATATAATAAGAACATTAGATATAAATCATTATAAATAATTAGACATGAAAAAATTTAAGATTGAATTTGTACACACGGTTGAAAACTTATACACGTGTGTAGTCGAGGCTGAAACAAAAGAAGAAGCGATTGAAATATTCAATGATTCTCCTTTTGATTGTGATGAAATTCCTGACGAGCCTTTAGAAAAGCAAGGATTAGAAATTAAAATAATGGATGTCAAAAAAATATGAAGGGTATAAATTTTATTGAACCGCTATTCCACAGGGTGGTAAGCGGAGAGAAAACACAGACGCGGCGAATAATACCATGCCCGGTAAAAGCGTATGGAGGCATTCAGGCAGTAAAAAAAGATGGTAAGATAATAAGGGTTAGGGCACTCGATGAGAACGAGAGAGCCATAAAGCCTGGTAGTGATGATTTAGAATGGATTCTTACTCCTCGCTATAATGTTGGCGAAATACTGTATATCAAAGAGCCGTACTGTCAAGATTGTAATTATATCGAAAATGAAAACAGTAAAGAATGGAAAGGAAACGGCAGGATTCTTTACCGGTACAGAGGAGACCAAATTTCGGAACATGCGAAAGGTTCCGTTTGCCTCGGCAAATGGAAAAACAGACTTTCCATGCCTGCCAAATTCGCCCGCTATTTCATTGAGATTACAGATGTCAGAGCAGAGAGGTTGCAGGATATAAGCGACGAAGATTGTATCAGAGAGGGGATAGAATTATATGATGGCTATGATAATTTAAATGGCTATGCTTGTATAGCAGTATGGAAAAAGATTAAAGGTGTTGATTTTTTTCCTCCTTTTGACACTCCAAAACAATCTTACGCCGCTTTAATCGACCGCATCAACGGCAAAGGTACGTGGGAAAGCAATCCGTTCGTGTGGGTATACGATTTTAAATTAGTGAAGTAGAATCAAAACACGTGAATACAAACAAAATACACAAAAGTCATGAATAAAATAAGAGATTATCCAACCGACGAACTGATATACGGCATAGCCCGCTGCAATGCGAGACTGGCCGGAATCATGCCGATGGGCATCCTGAACCGGCGCACTGTCGAGTGTGCACTTAAACAGTATCGGGACGAACTGCTCCGGCGGGGAGAAAAAGATATAACAGACAAGATAGAGCAATAAAAAATTTATGGCGAGACCAAATAAGACAGGATTAGATTATTTTCCGTTTGACATTGATTTTTTCAATGACGAAAAAATAAGCGCTATTTCCGGTGAGTTCGGAATAAAAGGTGAATTGGCATGTATAAAACTGCTTTGTGCGATATACCGAAACGGATATTTCATATTGTGGAATGAAATGCTACGAATGAAACTAATAAAAGAGCTTCCCGGAGTATCGGCGGACTTACTGGACAATATTGTGTCCCGTTTAATCCGATGGGGTTTCTTTGACAAAACCCTGTTTGACGAGAACGGCATATTAACGAGCAAGGGAATCCAGCGTCGTTATTTTGAAATAACAAAACGACGTGTCAACACAGGAGAAGATTTACCCTATTTATTGGTTTCTGTATACAATAACGGGGTTTCTGCATACATAAACCCTGTTTCAAGTGGGGTTTCTGCATACAGAAACCCACAAAGTAAAGGGAATAAAAGTAAAGAAAATAAAGAAAACCTCCCTAACGGGAGGAAAAAGAAAGACGCGGCTACCGCCGCTACACCCCCTCAAACTTCTTTCCCTAATCCTGAAAATCCGGAAACGCCGGCAGAAACGGATTGCGCGACCCCGACAGAAAAGACGGGCGGGGGCTTGGCCGTTACGCAGGAAGAAGGGAAAAAGAAAGCCGCTCTGGAACTTGAGAAAAGAGAAAAAGCCTTTTACAGCTCCCTTATCCCCTTTGTGGAGAAGTATCCCAAAGAAATGATTCGGGAATTTTACGACTACTGGACAGAGCCGAATAAATCAAAAACAAAGATGCGTTTCGAGCTTCAAAAGACATGGGACGTCTCCCTTCGCCTTTCCACATGGGCGAGGAGAGATAAAAACTTCAACAGGACAAAAGATGAAAAAAGACCAAAACAAACCGTCGTTATCCAGTAGCATGGACATGGAAACAGCCCGCGTAATGCCGCAGGCAGAGGCTTCCGAAAGATACGTCATCGGATGCATACTGATGGAGCATGAATACGCGCTGGAGCGGGTTTCGGGCATACTCGACAGCGGGATGTTCTACAATGAAAGCCATGCCGTTATCTACAAAGCCATACTGGAGATGCAGGCCGGAGGAATACAAATCGACATGATCACTGTCGCCCAGTACCTCAGAAAGTCGGGAGAGATTGACAATATCGGAGGCGAGTACTACATCTGCGAACTGACGGGAGCGGTAGCGTCCGACACTCATATCGTCACACACGCCGAATTCATTGCGGATAAATACCTGCGCCGCATGTTGATTAAATCCGCATGGCAGGCCTGTAACAGGGCTTTCGATGAAACGGAAGAAACAGCCGATGTCGTTGCTTCATACGATACCGAACTTCAACACGTGCAGGAAGTCATGTCCGGGAAAAGACGTCTGTCCGACGCCCTTAACGGCGTAAAGACATCCATCTCCAATGCATATAAACGGGCATCCGACAGACGCGAAGGTCGCAGTACAGGCATCACAACCGGTTTCGCCGACCTCGACCGCAAGCTGGCCGGCGGATGGAAAGCTCCCGACCTTGTTGTGCTTGCCGCCCGGCCATCCGTCGGCAAAACCGCGCTGGCCATACACATGGCCAAACGGGCGGCACGAAACCGCATCCCCGTACTCTTTGTTTCACTCGAAATGGGCGAGATACAACTCTACGACAGGATGATAATCGGCGAGAGCGGTGTAAATTCGTATGAATACAATTCAGGAAATATCACCGACACAGAACTTGAAAAAGCAGAAAAAACAGCATTTTCCGAAATCGCGGGACTTCCCCTGTATGTAGACGACAATCCGAATCAGACTGTCGTAAATATCCTCTCCAAAGCCCGCGTCATGAAACGCCAGGGCAAATGCGGACTGCTCATCATCGACTACCTCCAGCTCATTACACCCGTCTACCGTCCCGGACAGAATCGCGAACAGGAAGTAGCGCAGATAAGCCGTTCCCTGAAACTCGGAGCAAAGAATCTGGATATGCCCGTCATTGTCCTGAGCCAGCAGAATCGAAAGGGCGGTTCCGACCTGGCCACGCTGCGCGATTCCGGAGCCATCGAACAGGACGCGGACATCGTTTTCTTTATCGAGCGCAACAGCGACGACAGCGATGTGGAGATGGTCGACAGTAAGGGCATTCCGGTAGAAAACGCTATTCGCCTGAACATCAAAAAAAACAGGCACGGAGAGACCGGAGTAGTATTCGTTACGCATAACAGTTCTTTTACCGCCTTCTACGACTACGAACACAGTCGGGGGAGTGTGGTGAAACCCCGGAATGACATTCCGCATCCCGACAGGTTCCATGAATCGGGCGCCAGGGAGAGAATGCCGTTTTAACGAAAATGAAAACGAACAAGAACAATACCCGACAGAACGTATGTCTGTATGACATTATGAAAGCCGTCTGCAAAGCCGCCCACATCGACAGGAACGAACTGTGCGGCAAGTCACGGAAGACGCTCTTTGTCGTCGCACGGCACGTATTCTGCTTTCATGCGGTCAAAAACGGGTTCACCCTGAAGGAAACGGGACGGGCAATAAACCGGAATTGCTCGACAGTGAATCACAGCATTAAAGCCTTTGAAAACTTATTGGGGCATTTTCCAATGATGGACAGGATAAATAGAGAGGTCTGAAAATGAAACGTATGAAAATAACCAAAACAAACAGGAATCTTTCAAAAAAGGAAATGAACAAGAACAATATATTGAAAATAAATTAAATACAGGAACTATGGACAAAGAAGCATTACAATTGATTTTAAACCTTCAAAAAAAGGTTGACATGTACGAAATGGCATTTTTAGACTTGCTTATCGTGTTGAAAACAGAAAAAGAAATTATAATTCCGAGACACGATGATGAAGTTGTAAGTGGCGTGTTTTGTGAAATAATCGAATTGAAAAGGAAATTAAAGGCTTATGAAGGAAGAAAACAATCATGAGAAAAAGAAGCATCCCGCTATCGTGCCTGTGCGTTTTGACCGGCATACGGTTGTATACGCCAGGCGGGAAAAAGTTGAAGAACTGGGAGGCAAAGAAGCTTATATCCGCTGGTTTAACAAAAACAGAATGACATTTGGGGATATAAATTCGCTGGCAAAATGGTAATAAAAGCAAAAGCGACCGCCATCGCGACGCCCGCTTCTTAAAAAT
>JAITBC010000154.1 GCA_031283785.1 Tannerella sp.
CAATACCCCCTGTGCACTACAAACGAAAATTATGCCGAAAACGGTACTTTTTCAGCCATTTTTCCCGCCAAACAGCTCACAGACATAAGTATCTGTGAATTTTTCGCCTTTTACTGCTCGCTTTTTTATTGTTATTTAGCTGAGAGCTGCAATGTGGGTTAAGATTGAGATGACGACAAAACTGCATGTTCATTATCATTTTATTAACTTGAATGAAAAATTCTCCTCAAGAGTTGAAATTTGCAGTATGTAATTTCCCTGCTGATAGCCGTATACGGGAATAGTTATCTCATCCTGACCATTTAAAGTTTGCGAATAAACTACTTGTCCTTTCATATTAACGACTCTAACACAGTTTGCCGTTCGGATATTTTTCACATGCAATAAGTTTTGCAGGGGATTAGGATAAACCAGGATATTATTTTCCCCCGGATGGTCGTTACCGTCCCCTGTTCCGGAGAAAAAAATATTATGTTCCAGCGTCTTTTGTCCGCAAGGGTGATATATTCTTACGGACAGAACGCCATCGGTAGCGTTGTTGCCGACCGTCATTTCCACAGGGTTTGCCGTACGCCGGGCGAAAGAGATGCCCGAACCGGAATAAGTCCACTGGTAAGCAGTTACACCCTCGTAAGCGCCGTCAACAGGATCTGCGACATAAATATAATAAGTTGAACCGGTTTGAAAAGATACGGGGAAACCTGACCATTGCAACTGTTCCGGCAAAGATTTGACGATCGACACCACTGCCGTTTCGCTGATTACGGACTTTCCCCTGCATGAAACACTCACGGAATAATTCCCTGCATCTTCAACAGAGGCATTGCCGACAGATAAAACCCTTCCGGTCTTCCCATTGATATTTACTCCGTCTTTTCTCCATTGACAGGTAACGCTGCTCATATCCGGAGCGTCCACTTCAACGGAAAGCTGGAGCAATGATCCGGAACACGCTTCCGTATTTTGAGGCTGTTTAATGATCCTCAAAGGCACATCGCGATGTCGCTCTGCAAACTGCGCTTCATAAAGAGATTCGGGATAAAGTCCCGGTTTATTGGAACCCTCAATATACCCTGCCTGATATTTATAGGCTCTTACGTCCGAAGCCTGATGCGTAATACAACCGATAGCATAATTCTGAGCGGTTGGCGGTTTCTCACAATAAATTACACTGCGTGCTTTTGAAGGAGAATTTGCGATTGCTCCCGGAGTATTTCTGTCGGTCTGCACATTACAGTTCCACATAACACCATGCGCCATCGCCCATCCATGGCCGGATCCCATATCCATGCGGTTATAAAAACCCAGCACGCTAAGAACCGTAGAAGAAGATATCGGATTGAAATCTTCATGGCAATCGAACAGCATACCCTGCGTCCATATCCTGTGTCCTTCGCTCGAAGCTCTTGATCCCTCCGACTTACAGCGGAGGACGACACAGCCCGAAGTGGCAGATATCCCGTTAGAAATATAGTTGTGCCTTCCTGCACGTGCATAACAGTTTTTGAACAGTATCAGTTGCGAACGCTGATATGTACAGAAATTATATCCCATTCCTCCGGTAACAGTACCTGCCGGATCCAAAGCATAACAGTTCTCGATCGTAAGGCGGGTACTGCGCATCGTTTCAAAACCGGAAGCTCCGAAATGCAAAACCACAACATTCTTCGCCCAGCCGTTTTCCATATTGCAGAAATTTACCGCATCCCATGCGTGATAATCATCCGGAATACCTTTATTGGCTATGTCGATCCGCAGATTTTCAATCCCGATATTTTGCAATGCACTACGTTTAAACCTGTATATTGTACATTGCGAAAGAGATCTGTTCAACGTGTAAAAAACGGGAGCATCCAGAGTGATTTCGGTAACAGCTCCTTCATGCACCACATTTTTTACGTAGCGATGGTAATAAATGGGCGCCGAAGAGGCAGTCCATGCGCCTTCCGGTTGCCCTCCCGGAGTATATGTTTGACCATAATCCACAGCTTGCAGCCATGCAGCGGAACAGGGATGATAAATACACACCATATCACCCGCACGATAGTTCTCATTTTTAGCGATATGCACTTTATAAGAACCCACCGGAACGATATTGTCAATGATGTTTGTTTCATTGTTTTTATCCGTGTTCCAGTCATCGCTTGACTTATTCCCCAGTACCAGCACAACTCGTCCCGATGCGGCGGCAGGATCTTTGTATGTATCATAAATAACCGTCGATACCGAAGGGTCTCCCGTATTGCCTTCGCCTCTTAACACGACCCCTTCAACATTCAG
The DNA here is from genome assembly GCA_031283785.1 of Tannerella sp. The sequence continues at coordinate 2,281 of JAITBC010000154.1, forward strand.
ATATATAGGGCCGACCACCGGATACAATCCTTTCTTCAACAAAAGCGCTCCTCTTATACCGTTTTCATCCGGTGAAAAGGACGCCGTTTCGTTGATGGCATTCTGTATATGCTGCGTATTATCACCTGATACCGGCTCGATTATTTTAATAACCGGCACTTCCGGTATCGGCTCATCCCCGTTTCTGTATCCCGCATTACTGAAATCGGGCAGAATAAATCCGTCGGCATCAGGGAAATAGACAAGACGCCCTTCTTCATCGACAGATAACATGCCGGAATGCCACGGCGCAGTGTCGGAAGGTCTCGGCACAGGTCCCAAACCTGCTTTGGGCATATCATCGGTGAAAGCATAGTCCTGAGCAAATAAGACCTCATTCCGGCACAACAATGCAATGGCGACGATCAAAATGAAATTCTTAAGCATTATATTTACGCTTATTTCGATTGATACCAGATATTGACCGTTACAGTACCGGAGTTGTCGGCATCGGAAGTCCTCGAACAATCGAGCAATTCAATGAAACCTATTCCGGCAACAGGAGACGTATAAGAATTTGTATCCCATACCGTAAAGAAAAATACCCCTTCGTGCGGCCATCCGTCCAATCCGTCGTTTCTGTCATCGTCCTCGGGATAATGTCGTGCCACCTGCTGATAATCCAATCCGGAGAGCGGGTTCGGGCTTCCGGTGGAATTGAGCAACAATCCGGCTTCTACCGCACCGTCGACAGACAAAGATATCGGTATTTTGTTTTTGACGGCATCATAGAAAACTCCATCCGTAATCTTTTTAAACCGCACTTCCTTGGCATGCGTCCTGTTTGCCAACGCTGTCCCGTCGCAAGAAAAGCGAGCGGTCATATTGTTCAATTGCGTACCGGCAACCTGAAGTCCTCCCGAGCCGCCGGCAAGTAACAAATAATGTCCGTCAGCTCCATTTTCCTTGAAGACACAAGGGCTTACGTTTTTTCCTGTTTCCAATTTGAAGAATCCGGCATCGACATTTGCAGGTCCATACAAACAGACGTTTTCATACCGAATCATCGGATCTGAAGGCGAAGGTCCCGTTATTACGAAATTTTCCACCAGTATTTGTGTTTCAGAGCCGTATTTAATAATAAGATTCACTGTTCCGGCAGTGGCATTTGCAGGTATAGTCACGATCAGCGATGTCTCCGTCCGGTCTTCTATGATACCCTTAAAACTGCCGAACCAGACTTCATCAATCGAATCGATATACGTGCCTGTAAGCGTAATCGTTCTACCCGTTATCCCGCTTGCCGGCGCGGACGAGACGACAGGAAGCGGATTTTCGATTTCGAATGTGATATAATCGGTAGCAAACACATCGATACACGTTTCTTCCGGTTTATACAGGGTACGGTACTCAATAATACTCAATTCCATCACATCAGTCAGGACAGTCTGGGTTTCCGTGACGGGAATAACAACGTCCTTTTCAATGCCGGTTGCAGTAAGATATTTTATTTCCGTACTGACGGCATTTTCATAAACTGCCGACACCCAATTTATTGTCAGCTTTTTATCGGCTCTGCTATACAGATAATTTTTGATAATCCGGTTGTCAAGGTGCGATTTGTAGAAATCGCCGTAAACGCTGACTGTTCTTTGCATCACAATAGAGCGGTCTTCATAGTCGGCATCGTAATTGTACATTTCGAAACTGATATTACCTTCTTCAAGATTTTCTATGAGGATTGTTCCCGGATTATCACCGTTTGTCACATTAATATCACGTTTAACGGAATCCTGTTTTAAATTCCAGTAAATCACTACATGTTTGGCTTTAGGATCCGAAAGCCGGTATTTTACTTCCACGGCGTTATATCCCGGATTGACATAAAAAGAATCGAAGATCGCTATATAGACCGTTTCGCCGTCTCTCAGATATTTATCGTGCAAGTCATTCATGTCCGAACAGGCGGCTATTCCAAGGAATACGACCGACAACGGGATCGCTATATATTTGATAAAAGTTTTCATAATATATAAAATTAATTGGTTCGTAAACTGTTTATTTTTGCGGTTCTCCCCATAATGACATTTCCATCATGTGAATAAAATCCGGCTGTCCCGCCCATATTTCCTGTACATCCATTCTGAGATACCGTAAAGGTTTGCTGAATTCGGCCGGACAGGTATAGTCGATGCCCTCCACGACGGATACCTGTATGTCTTCGTCGCTGTTTTCTCCAAGAGGCAAACCGGAAGGTTTTGCCGTATCAAATTCGCCTATAAACTGCCATTTTAAATCCTGGACGGAAGGATCGTCCGAGTCGTCATAAGCCATTCTTGCATAGGGCGTCAATGAGCCGTACAGTTTGAAACGCTTGGGGTTGCCGTGATTAAATGCATAAGTGGCCGGACGATGCATTATCTTAAATCGGCTCAGCATAAAGACCGCCCCAAGGTCGAATGTTATTTTGTTGGGTGTCGGAATAGCCCCGCTTCTTGTATGAAAACCGTTAGCGCTTGCTCCATTGTTCCACACATTGTCCCACAAATTCTCAACAGGCCAGGAACCGCTATACTGGTTATAAGGGATATCGGGATCTCCGTTCCATCTTTTAAATAAAGCTTTATTACATTCTTCCTCGTATTTGGGAAGATACTTACCTTTTTTTTCTTCGGTCAGATTCCCCCACCGGTCTTGTATTTGAACTATAAAAGCCTGCGAATCGGCAGCAAATCCGCGCACATTGCCACTTCCTGATGCCGCATTGGAATAAAAATTCACGACGGGATCCGTCAAATCCGATGTTTCGGCAATCGGCCTGCTTACCATAACCGTTATATCCGACCTTTCTTCATTCGCCCAGCGGACGAAAATACCTCCAAAATCAGGATATATCTCAAGCGAGCGGAATATGTTGTGGATAGGCGATTCCTTAGGCTGTACTTTTATGATGACAGGCTCCGATTCATTCCGGCTTCTATCGACCGTTCTCAATTCCACGTCATGTTCGGCTTCATAGGAATATCCGATTATATTCAGGTGCGTTTCATACATGGAGGTTTTTATTTCCATGGGAGAACCCGTGTCAAGCGTATATCTTGCTACAACGTACAACAAATCCTTATCGTCAGGAATATCATATTTTATGGAAACGCCACCCCCAAACCGACTGGTGATCTGCACATTTTTTAAAGGACTTGGAGGCGTACCGTCAACAGGATACTGACCGGGTGATTCCTCCTTACAGCTTATCGGCAACAATAAAGCAAATATCAAGAGATAACATATATTTTTCATTTTTTTCTATTTTAATCGATTATACATTTATCTTTCACCATCCGGGATTTTGTACCAGATTGCCGTTTACAGTTAAAGTTGATTCTTTAACAGGCCATAAATAATCTCGAAGAGAAAATTGAGGGACACAAACGTTTCTGACGACATAATAGTCGGTAGTAGTAGAACCGTCAATATTCCAGCCTTTAATGGGATTATTCATCAGAGTCATGATGTCGTAACGGGCACGCTGCGCACCTCCGCTCCAGCGTTTAATGTCAAAATAGTAGTGACCTTCGAAAGCAAGTTCTATCAAGCGTTCCTGATGGATAATATCACGCATTCCTTCTTTGCGTTTATATTTTTCAGGGTTATTCGACCAGTTACTCCAGCTTGTCTGTACGGTTGGGATTCCCGCCCTTTCTCTTACCTTATCGACATACATGTAAACCGAATCGTCAGGCGCGTCCAGCGTCTCGTTTCTCGCTTCGGAATAGAGCAGGTACAAATCTGCCAGACGTATGACCGGCCAGGCATATTTCTGTGACGAGAAACTGTTGTTTGGAGCCGCGGTATTGACGGATACCAGTTTTTTAATATGATAACCTGTAACGGAATATCTTTCAATTCCTTTTCTTCCGGCTACCTGCCCTAATTTTCCCAGAACCGTAATCTGATTGTTTTCCGAAGGATTCGTCACTCCTCCTCCATACCATAAACCGCCGTCGAAGGCAATGCTTCCGTAGAAACGGTATTCACGGTTAAAATGCAGTCTCGCCGTTTCAAAATTTTTTGTTATCACATACTGATGAGCATCATCTCCTGCCGCCGTTTGATAACGATCATTGTACCAGTTGTGCGCCACTGTCCAGTCTTTGTCTTCGTCGATCGGTACGCCGTGGGAAGAATAAAATGTTTCGGCAACAGAAAGTGTGGGTGCGAACCTTGCCCTTATGCTTGCTACTTGATAACTGTTGTCAAGCATAGGCATACAGTTGGATTGGACCGTATTAACATCCGCTTTCGACAAGCCCCATATCAGTTCGCTGTTCCATGGCGTTGTAATCACAGCCTGCGGAGTGAGCACATATTTGGTGGAATCGCTCATTGGCGCTCCCAGCGGGACTTCAAATTCCATCAGCCGGTAGCCTAAATTCCCGCAATAATCAATCGCTTCCTTACAGGCGGCAAGCGCTTTTACCCATTTTCCTTCGTCTTTAGTCTGGGGAAACAGATGAGCGCCCCTCCTGTCCACAAAATTTGAATATGAAACATTACCGTTGTAAAAAGGACTTGCATAATAAGTTAATATCTTTGCTTTCATGGCCAGAGCAATGGGCTTGGTAATTCTTCCCATATCCACAATATCGGTTTCCACGACATCCGGCAAATCGGCGACGGCTTCGTCCAAAAGTTGGGTAATGTATGCTATTGCATCGTCCAGAGGTTCCCTGAATATCTGAACCTCCGACGGAGAAGCGTCAATAGGAAGATTTTCCCTGATAACAGGTATCGGACCATAGAGCTGTATTAACCACCAGTGATAGAATGCTTTAAGGAATTTCACTTCAGCCGCCCAGCTTGCTCTTTCATAGGAATTAAGGTCCGGGACGTCATTCACATTTTCCAGGAAAATATTGCAACATCTCAAAGCGGTAAAAATATCTTTACTGTTGCCTTTTCCACTTGCAACGCCTCCGCCCCCATCCCAATAGTTCATATACGGACTTGTGATGTTATTACCCTGCATGGTAATCAGGTTCCCGTTGTTCTCGGCAGGATGATACTGGAACGACTCCGGGCCTACCGTTCGGCCCGGGCTTGCTCCTTCATTTTCCATTTGCGGAAGAAAAGAGTAACATGTAGCCAAATATCCCAAGGCTCTTTTTTTCTCCCCAAATGCATATTCTATTGTACCGTTTTTCTCCGGGACAATATCCAGAAACTCGCATGATATGACGGAACAGCATGTCAGGAAGAAGATACTGAATTTTATTATATTCGTTTTCATATTTATTTTAAAATGAAAGATTTATACCCATATTATGCACCCTTTGTATCGGATATCCCAGACCGTTACCGGCCATCTCGGGGTCCCATAGTTTAAATCTGCTGAAACATAGCAGGTTGACTCCGCTATAATATAACCTGAAAGACGTCATCCCCAGTTTGCGAATCCATTTATCCGGAAGCGTGTAACCCAATTCCAGCGTTTTAAGCCTCAGGAACGAACCGTCACGCATAAACCACGTATTCCGCTGACTGTTGTTATTGATTACGGTAGTCGACAAGCGCGGCCACAAGGCATACATATCTCTGTTTTCTTCCGACCAGTAGCTATCGGCGTAAACCTGCAGAATCTGGTTTTTCCCCGTCAAACCGTCGAAATCGCCGGTGTTAATGAACGGCGCTGTCGCTTTCGTATCTATCCAGAATGATTCTCTTGCCAGTCCCTGGAAAAAACACGACAAATCAAAATCCCGATAGCCCGATGAGAATCCGAAGCCATACACAATTTCCGGCGAAGTAGGATATCCTATCGGTACCTGGTCCATTGCCGTGATTTGTGAATCGCCGTTGACGTCAACGTACTTGATATCACCGCCGCGGTATTCTCCAAAAGTCTGCGTGGGAGAATTACGTACTTCGGCGTCGTCTACAAACAGGCGCTCCGCGACATATCCCCACTGTTGATTAATGGAATACCCTATTCTCGACCGCCATGGCGCCACCACGCTGTAATCAGGCTCTTCATACACTTTAAATTCATTGGTTGCATACGTAAAGTTGGCTCTTGTTGTCACCCATATATCCTTGTTTATGGATAGATTGTAATCTAAAGACACGTCTATTCCGCGACTGAGCGCTTCGCCGATATTTGCCTGAATATCTGCCTGCAAGCCCATAGTCCCCGGAATAGACACCCTGTCCATCAGAATATTGTAACGGTAATCGCTATAAACGTCAACCTGCAATTCAGCCTTGTCGAACAACCCCAATTCAACACCCAGATTCGTCTTACGCGAAGTTTCCCACGTTATGGAAGGATTTGCATATCTCGTTATAACCACTCCGTTTTGTGTCTGACTGAACATTTGTCCCCAGGTATAGGCGTATGTCGAGGAGTTCAAATTCACTTCCGACAAATAGAAGAAACGGCTGTCTTCGTCGCCAATCGCATCGTTTCCTACCAAACCGTATGTAGCTTTTAATTTCAGCTTTGAAATCCTGCTCTTCAGCGCCTCATTCCAGAACGGTTCGTTTGATACCATCCATCCTAAGCCTGCCGAAGGAAAGAAGCCGTAACGTTCGGTGTTCGAGAATCTTTCCGATCCGTTGTACCCGAAATTAAATTCGGTAAAATAACGCGAATCATACGAATACGTGAACCGCCCGGACAAGCCCATATTTCTTTGCGGCAGCGACTGTTGTAAATTCCCGCTGTTCAACGAACTCAGATAGTCCCTCATAATATATACCAGCAAGCCGCTGACACTGTGCGTATCGTTGAAGACACGGTCGTAGTTAAGCGCCGATTCAAAATACGTAGTGGTATATATATTTTTTTCATCTACCGACGTGGTAAGGTAGTCGGTACCGTTATTGTTCAATGGTGCAAGCGTATATCTGTCTTTTTGAGGATCATAACTGCCGATGGAAAAGTAATAAGGAGTATAGGAACGCCTTATGCCGTATTCCTGCCGTCGGTTGGTGTTGAACAGGGCGCGGATGTTCAGCCCCGGAGTGATAAAATCAAGTTTTTGTTTGAGTTCAAACTGCGCCAGCATCAACGAAGTTTTGGTTTCACGATAGCCCTTTGTCATATCCGCATAAGGATTAATATACTGGCCGTTATCATAATTGCCAAACAATATGTACTCGGCATACTGATGGCTGTCGTCGGGAAGAAAGTATGGAGGATAATCTACCGGGCTGGTCTGCATGACTTTTTTATAGACGTTGCTTCCTCCGTCGATAGGCCCCGTATAATCATCCATCGTCCCATGCAGTCGTACGACGGCTTCCGTCGTTTTGGTGACATTCACATTTACGTTGGAACGCAATACGTATTTACTGACGCTGATGTTGTTATTGAAATTATTCCGCTTGTCAACCTTGAGATTCCCGTTGTCAACATTGTACGTTCCGGCAATGTAATACCGTGCGACCGGGCCGCCGCCGCTGATATTGGCATTGACCCGCTGATTGGCGGTCGTTTCCCTGAAAAGCATGTTATACCAGTCGACCGCAGGATATGCGTATGGATTGACGCCCTGTTCGGTATAGGCTATTTTTTGAAGCGAATGTGGTAGAGCGCCCAGGGGGTCTCTTGTCTTGACGGCTTCATTGTTCATCTTCATATAAGTGACCGGATCCGTAAGCCGGACTCTTGTTGTCGGTGAAGAAATGGAATTTTCGACCCTCACGGAAACTTTCGCCTTTCCTTCCTGTCCTTCCTTCGTCGTTACCAGTATCACGCCATTGGCGCCACGCGCACCGTAAAGAGCCGTCGCCGTAGCATCCTTCATGATAGAAAAGCTCGAAATATCGTCCACCTGCATCCTTGCCAGGTCGCTGCTTGTCAGTTCAATTCCATCTATCAGGATAAGCGGATCTTTTTTATATCCGAACGTTGTTACGCCGCGTATGAAGAAATCCGCATTGTCCAGTCCCGGCTCGCCGCTGCGCTGATAGGAGATGATGCCGGCCATCCTCCCGGCCAAAGCGGTGGTGAGGTTACTGCTCGGCACTTTCAAGTCTTCAGGATTGACGGTTGAGATGGAAGCCAGCACACTCTCCTTTTTCTGTTTACCGAACGCCACGACGGTCACTTCCTCCAGATTAGCTATATCTTCATGCATTGTAACAGCCAGTACACGACGGTTACCGACCCGTACTTCCTGCGTTTTATAACCGATACAACTAAATAACAGAACGGATGAATCGCTCGGTACCGTAAGCGAAAATTCCCCTTTTTCATCAGTATAGGCGCCTGTAGTAGTACCTCCGACCGATACGCTGACGCCCGGAATCGTCTCTCCCGTATTGTCCGACACGCTTCCTGCCACTTTGATTTGAGAAATGGCCGGTAAATTTATACCGGCTACCAGAAGACAAGCAAAAAACAGACGTTTCAAACGAAATATCCGTTTCCTGCCTGTTTGCTTAATTTGTTTTTCGTCTTTCATAAGCATCTATTTTTATAATTACAATAATATATTACATTATCGCGAGTTATCGCGAGCGGGTAAAGTCGCTGATAAAATTTTCAGCAAAATTATGCTCCGCCTCTAAAAAGAGATGCTAATATCGTCCCAAATGATTGTAATTTTGTCTCAAACCCGGAAACAATCGCATGAAATGAAGTGCGCAAATCAACGATTTACGCCAAAAGAGTTCAAATTTTCCACCTTCTTCATTATAAAGAGCATGGACAGTTCTGGAACTTTCAATCCGCAGGTATCATCCATTACCTCGTTCATTCCTGATGTTGCCGTGACGACCACCGGTAAACGGTGCATCATCATTTCGACTGCCACATAACCGAACGGTTCAAACAGTGACGGAACAACACCGACATCGGCCAAATTATACCATTCATACGTACGATACGACCTGCGGTGGAATCGCCCAAACGGGGAATATGCCTGTTGACGTCAGCCAAAGATAAATCCCATTTCCGGCATTGTTCCAAAAGTTCAATACAACTATCAAAATCTGATATTTTCTGCAAATCATACAAAAAACAATACACGTCGATTTGTTTTTCCGTCGGGATATCCGATAATTTTTCTTCAATTTGCGTTATTATGCACATTAAACATTCCTGTGCTTGCAATGCGGGCGCATGGTAACGCAATCGTGAAATCCAATATCTTCCATATCCGGTTAATCCTTCATACATGCTGAAATCCAACCAGGGATCGTACATCACGGCGCGAACCATTCTTTGATCCAAATCTTCACAAATGTCATCCTCTGCGTCCACAAATCCATTCCTGATCAGATAATCTATTCCTACTCCGATACCTGCTATCCCTTTTTCATAATCAGCCCGGCTGTTGACATGTATTTGATTCCGCATTTCTCCAATCAAATCCAGCGCATAATCTGCAAACAACATATTATCTGTATATTGTGCATAATGAAAAAAGAAAACAGCAATCCCCATTTTTCCATGTACCAAACCGGAACATTCAGTTAAAGTGCCATTAAGCAGAAGCATATCAGCTATTTGCCGTAGTTCTATTCCTATTTCTGTTCGATTAACCATTAACCACTAACTAACTAATCACTAATATTTTTTTTCTTGTACTTTGCTAACATAATCACTGCATTGGATTCTTCATCCAATTCCGCAGCGATTTCTTTCAGTTTGCCTTTCAGCTGCCCTTTCTCGTAAGCTTCAACGAGCTCATAGGCTTCCAATCGTTTCATAAATGCGATTTCGTCGTTATTTACTATAGTGAACATTGGTATTTCATACACCAAACTCATAGGTTTTTTATTTGTGAAATCGTCATTATATACAACACATTCGAAGATGGCGTTCTCCTGTCTGTCGTACATTAGGTCAGTCCTGGGAAATCCTGCATCTGCTACAAAGTCATATTTTCTCTTTACAGCTTGCATGAAATAGTAACGGTCGGTAAGAACGCCGGGGAAAAGAAAGACTTCCGGATCCATAGACTGAACAGAGGGAGTCCTTACGATAAAAGGCTTCATGGTATGATCAGGCGAATAACTGTATATCGTATCGGAGGATATCTCTACAAGTATCCAGCTATTCCGGTAAGGTATCAGTCCCCTGTTACGAATACCCCTGTCGGTTATCCTGCCATTTGACCCGGTTCCGAACAGTATATCCGATTTCTTCTCTTCGTAAGGAATTGAAATTTCTTTGATACTTCCATCCTGTTTGGATATAATCAAAAAATAGTTTCTACATCTATACTTTACAACCCCTTTATCAAAATAGAAACAAGCAATATGGCCAATTAAATTATCCTGGTCGAAACAACCTATTTGTTCAAAAATAAAGTCCTCTTTATGACGAAAGCCCCGTTTAAAATTCCCCAACAGGTCATACACTAATATTTTATTTGAAAAAGTGTTGTTAATATACATTTCTCCATTATCTTCGTCAAGAACAATATTTTGTATATTTGTATATTCCTCATTGGCTTGACCATAACGATTAATTTTTCTCAAACCTTTACCATTTCTGTCAAAGATAAATATATCGCCACTCAAACTCATATTTCTAAAGATTATGATCTCCTTGCCAATGGCTTGTATATTAGCCGAAGTAAGAAATTCGTCATTCGTCTCTAATGGAATATATTCCACATCCATAAAATCCTGAAGAATCAGTTCCTTTTTGGGATAACTCGCAGTAACATCGACTGTAATGAAGTTATCACTTTGCGTACCGGACTGTTTACATCCTATGCATCCTGCCATTACAAACAGGATAGTTACTATAATTGCAATTAATCTTTTCATGTTAATACAGGTATTATAATGATTTTAGTTTAGTGAGATATCTGATTTTGTAACTACTCAGGTACTATTCGTAATTTGAATATTAGCCGGACATTTCAAAGCCACGAACACATCCTGCTCATTTTTGATAGCAGTATCAATAACCGAGCGAATCCTTGCAAATCTATCAGCGCCTTTTCCTTCCGGATTACGGAACTGACCGGAGACTTTTGTTTTGACTTTGACATTTCGAATCGCTCTCTCCGAACCGTTATTATCGGGCGGAACATTGGGATATATAAGGAAAGTAAAGATACTTTGCCTGTGTTT
>JAITBC010000286.1 GCA_031283785.1 Tannerella sp.
GAAGACGTCAAATTGCATAGCGGAGCCGGACGTTTCACTACTGTGAAGATGCGTACAATGACGTGGCAGGAAATGGATTATTCATCCGGAGCAGTCAGTGTTGGCGATTTATTGAAGGGAGAGAGGGTAGAATTTTCTGATACGGATATTTCGCTTGAAACAATTATCAAAAGAATAATCAAAGGAGGATGGCCCGGATTGCTTGATGCAAGCATGAAGGAAGCAATCCTGATTAACCGGGCATACGTTGATTTGCTGACAGAAACGGATATGAGCCGGGCGTCCAACATCAAACGTGATCCGCTGAAAATAAAAGCATTACTAAAATCATTAGCGAGGAATACCGCCACTCTGGTTGAGACTTCTACACTGGAGAGTGATATCAGAGCAAAAGACAATACGGATGTTTCACGTCCTACAATCGCAGATTACATAGATGTGTTGCAACGACTTATGATAATCGAAGACCAACCGGCATTCAATCCGCACATTCGCTCTTCTGCTTCGTTGCGCAAATCAGCCAAGCGACACTTTTGCGATGTATCGTTGGCTGTTGCTGCTTTGGAATTAAATCGAAAATCACTCATGGACGATTTGAAATACACAGGTTTTCTTTTTGAATCAATGGTAACACACGATTTGCGGGTTTACGCTCAAGCCAATGATGCGGAAGTTTCGCACTATCGGGATTCATCCGGATTGGAAATAGATGCTATCGTCAAACAATACGGTGGTAACTATGCAGCCTTTGAGATAAAATTGGGTGTGGGCTTTATTGAAGAAGCCGCCAAAAATCTGTTGAAATTCTACAATAACATTGACACTGCCAAAATGGATTTACCAAAATCATTGAATGTCATCACCGGAACTGATATGAGTTATAGTCGTCCCGATGGTATCAATGTGATATCGTTGTCTGCATTGGGAAGATAATAACGTATGATGTAATATTTGAAATTCAAATAATTATGTGTGTTTTTGCAACGATTTTTTTACAGAGTTTTATCCGACTTCGGTTCTGAAGTATTAACTAATGTTACGCAAAATCAGGATAACGTTATTACCTTTGCACCATGGAAAAATGATTACTATACTCAGGGTACAACATTTTTTATATGTTGCTTTTGATTTTACAGGCAAAATGCTGCCGGACAATTTGCAGGAAGTCAGGAGTTGCGATGAGATAAAAATCACGTATATCGCAACTCCTGCAAGTATCACCGACATATTTGAATAGCTTCCTTTATCGTCTCATCTGTGTCGGAAGCCTGCGGCGTACCGAATTGCGGAAGCTTCGTGCCGTTCAGTTTGGCTTCGCAGTATGCTGTGATAAAATTTTCTACGCTCAAGTCAATATTTTCGTCATAAGGTTTACCCGCGCCAAGGTCTTCGAGCCATAATTTCGACTGTTCCACGTCGGCGAGCGCTGCCTTGAAATCGCCTGCTTTCACGTTTTCGAGAGCGCAGAACAGCCATGCTTTTCGATAGACTACCCGACCTTCGTATGCTCCTTCGTTCGGCAACACTTTCAGACGGGACAAAAAATCGGTACATTCGCGATATTTTTTCTGAACGAGCATTGCCGCCGCATATTTCAGTCCGAGCATATAATTGTCCGGAAAAGCGTTTACATATTCCTTTGTCGTTTCATACATTGCATCATACTGGTTTTTTTCCTGAAAATAGCGCGCCAGAGCCAGTCCTGTTCGCCACGATTTTTCCAGACGTTCGGCATGAAGCAAATCTTTCAGCCGTTCTTCGCCGGTGCGATACTGAGCGCGTGCCTGATAGAAAACCGCATCGTCGGGTATGTCGCCGCACTGTTCCCACAGAGCGTCCGCTTTTTCTTTTTCTCTCAAAAAGGAGTACAGCGTTGCCAGATAATATTTGTTCACCCATTTGTCTGAACGAGCGACAGCAAATTCGAGCGCCGGAACAGTTTCGGAGCGGAAAGGAAATACCATCCGCACAGGCAACGACTCTGCATGTTGCAGCAGTTCGGAATATCGTTCGTCGTTCTGTTTATACAGCAAATAAGCGCTACGGTATATCGCTGTCGGATAGTCTTTCGCAAGAGCGTACAATGCCAATGCTTCGTCACTGCAGTCCGCGCTTTCGTACCATCCTGCCATTTCCATAAAAGTCTCGTCAGGCAGTTCGCAACGAATGTGTTCCCGAAAACTTTTCAAGTCCTTCTCCGAACCGGTAAGCAGATATTTTTCGAAACGGGCATAATGATTCAGCGGTTCATCCTGTTCGATACGGGCAATGACTTTGCCGGCTTCCTTGTTTTTGCCGGCTTTGCGCAGAGCGACAGCCTGTAACTGCCAAGCTTCGCCGTGATTATTTCCGGCGGCAATACTTTGTTCGACGTACTTCAACATCTGCAACCATTGCTGTTGTTTCGCCGATTCTTTTGCAAGACAGACGTATGCAGCAGCGCGCAGGGCTGGCGAAAGAGCTGCCGTCCTGAATCCGTCGATGGCGTCAATACTCTTACCCATGCCGCTGTTTGCCAAACCGTACAAAAAGTTGCCGTCGGCATCGTATGCATTGACGGACAGGATTACACGAGCGCAGGAATCCGCCTCGGCAAACCGTCCGCGCCAACAATATATCAAACCGAGTTCACGAAGCGCATGGATAGCATACGGCTCTATTGTCAGCGACTGTTTCAGCAAGTTTATGGCTTCGTCATAACTGTTTTCGTTCATTTTCTGCTGCCCCAGCAGATAAAGACCATACGCCGAATTATATTTGAAATCGGGAGGTGCAGTTACAGGACGTGCAAGCAGGTTGTCGGCGGGATTTTCGGAGTAAACCGGACAGTTGTTACCTGTAACGACTTTCAGCAGTCCTTCAGCGCCGTTGAGCGCGATGGTTTTTTTCCATGTCTGCAAAACATCAAGCGACAGACGTTCGTGAAAAATCTCTTTTTCTCCTGCCCATGCCACAAATTCGTCTTCGATACGCCGTACCGGCGAAAAACCGAAGGTTACACTGTCGCCCGACCGACTTACATTGAACGCTCCCATGTCGTTAGCTTTTACTATTCCTCCGATTTCCTTCACCGGATACCAATATTCTTTCCATGTGTCGGTGGCATGCGGTTCAAAAGCATATTGCTTGAAAGGCGTGCAGTTACTTTCTGTAACCGCCTGATTGTAGAGCCGTCCGGATTGCAGTTCGACATACTGCCCGTCGGTATCGGTCAGCAGGTCTTCCCATATCATGCCCGAACGGGACAATCCCCACAGGAAGATTTTCATGCCCGACTTGTCGCTGAACGGAGAATAATGCACCGAGCCGAACCGGTCATTTTCATAGTAAGCTCCATAAAAATCGTTATAGTTACCCAGCACGTGCATAGACTTTGCGCCGCCGAAGGCATGTGCGGCATAACGCGACAAATCTCTCCCTTTGTCGTCGAAATTCCATGAATTTACGTCGCCTCCATGACCGATATAATATTGTCCGGGAAAGATAAAAGTCAAATCGTCCGCAGCACGATATCCGGCATTCGTCCACTGATAATACGGACGCAGAAACGGCGTAGTATTGCGCCAGGTGACGGATGTAGTGAAAAATGCCTTGTCCGGTTGGAGATTGATTTCTACCTGCCACCATGTCCGAGTAATCATGTCGAAAGCCGCAACAAAGCAACTGACGCTGCCGTCGTCGTTTTTGCGAGTGTCATAATCGACCGGAGACGCTGTAGTCGGCGCATGACCTATGATTCCGAAATTGAGTTCTATCCCGCCCGAAGTCCAGGGACCTCGCATGGCAATATTGCGAAATTTGACCGCATGATTAAAATAGATAAACTCCTCGCCTGAACTTTTCTCTACTGCGCCCCATATCTTCCCGCCGATAGACGGGATAACGGTCACGCGGATATAATCGTTTTCGAGCACGACGGTATTCCATGTTTGAGGTTGTCCCTGATGTGCATAGCCGTCGAATTTAAAATACGGATAAAAAGCATTTTCAGGACGGGGAACGGGGTCAGGGTCGCCGAAAGGATAAGTAGTCAGTTCCAACGCTTCTTCCCTGACAGTCGCTTGCTTTCCGCAGGATGCAAGCAGAATTGCGATACCGATTGCAACAAAGTATTTCATCATAATTGCCAATGTTATTTTATTCATGCTAATTTGTTTTTCAGTCATTATAATTGTGTAAATATATCTAATTAAAACATCTTCAATTTATTCTCCGGATTAACATATTCTTTTATAACCGTATTTTTTTAAATATTAATGCGCAAAGGTAAGGTATATTTACCATATAAACCAAATTTTTCGGATTTTGATTCCGAATAATTAATCTGAAATACTGATAAACTCAAGTTTGACTCCGCCGATTTAAAAATTCCCGTCATTTACAAATATTGTAATACCAAATGAATATAAAATTTGTCACTATATAAACCGTTAATAATATGTAAATTAATAATGACATATTTTGATATTCCCAAATAAACAGACTGTCAAAATCAATTACTTATGTTACGCAAAGTCCCGCGGGGGACTTTCTTAATGCTTCTGTCTTTTCGAAATCACCTCAGCCGTTACACTGATTATCACAGTAATGATAAACAGTATACATCCGAGTAAAAACAGTGACTGATAATGTATTCCGTCCGAAGGCGCTTCTCCCAGTTCTGCGGCGATAGTCGCAGGGATAGTCCTCACGGAATGTAACAGCGAACACGGCATTACGGCAGCATTTCCCGTAACCATCATCACAGCCATAGTTTCTCCTACAGCTCGTCCTATTCCCAATACCACGGCGGCGTTTATCCCTGAAGCTGCATACGGTATAATCACCCTGTATATTGTTTGCCAATGTGTTGCTCCGAGCGCCAGACTTGCTTCACGCATGGATTTCGGAGTGTTTCGCATTGCGTCTTCGGCAACAGTAATTATAGTCGGCAAAGCCATAACCGCCAGAATCAGACTTCCTGCAAGAGCAGTTTCTCCAACAGGCAAATTCAGCGTTTTCCGAATCATCGGGACAAGTACGGCAAGCCCGAAAAAACCGTAAACCACAGAC
>JAITBC010000026.1 GCA_031283785.1 Tannerella sp.
ACTTTTGGCCGGCGCACAATCCATTCCCAAATAATTCAACTTGCCGCCCAATGCACGCATCCCGTCGCATACTTCTCCCATCGAATCACACCGCGAAAATATCCCGAACAGCATGCTTATCAGCTCATCCCATGAACTGAATGACTTGTAATACCTGTCGCTTCCCTTCTTTTGCACCGGCACAGCAAATTCATCCCGGGGAATCATTTGGATGATTTGTTTGAATATCGGCTGACCGACTAAATGTTTTTGACTATCTTTGCCCATAAATTGTGATTTTTATTGTGTGCAACAACAAAATTACAATTTTTAGGGCGACCTGCAAGGGTAGCCCTTTTTATCAATGAATTTTTAGTTGGTCAGTAGTGAAAGATAATACATTTTTTCGATCACATATAATAAAACGTATTATTTATTTGTGGATAATTACAAATTTGCGATATGTGCGTTATGGCCTTATTATTCATGGAATCCGCCGAAAATGCGGCCTCCTCCTATTTTTCCATTGTCCGACAGGATTTTTTCCAGGTCTTCCTTTCCGAACCGTCCGTTGATGCAGACTAATTCCGCCGAATCTTTTTGGATACACCGTATGATAAATCCGATGATGTCATCGCCTTGAAGTTTGCAGAATATCTGATTTTTCTGGTCTGCGTTTTCCATTTCCATGAATTGTTCATAACCGCCTGATTCGCAAAATCCGGCAAATTCCTGTTCGAATACTTCCGCATTTTTTTTGTGCTGCGGGTCATCCATAATAAGTATCTGGATGTTATCTATCTTTGAGAGGATCGAGACATCGTCCTTCGGATCGCTGGCATTCGCTATTGAGATGATTAGTTTTATAGCTGTTTTATTCAGTGTCACGACTGTAAATCCTTCTTTTTGGGCATACTGTTTCACAAAACGGCGGGAATCCGTTGTCCGGGCATGCACGCTTCCTGTCAGAAGGATTCCGATGCTGCATGCGATTACTAATAATTTTTCCATGTTGATGATGTTTTAATTAATGATTTTGTATTTTTTTTGTCCACGAAACTTTAGTTCGGCGGAGCCAATTTCACGAATTTCCACGAATTTTTGTGTGTTAACCGATGTAACTGGCGGACGGTTTATTCCTTTGCGCGTCCGGCTTCTTCCTCGATGCCGGAAGTGCGGCGGCGGGAAGCCTTGACGGTCTTTGAGCCGAAACTGTAGCGCAGGCTCAACGCTACGGAGCGGCTGTCACGTTTGCTTACAAGCTGATAGTTGACCTTTTCATATTTTACCGCGATTTTTTCGGTCATGGTGTACAGAAGATCATTTACATTCAGTGAAATTATCATTTTATCGTTCAGCAGTGATTTCCGTATGCCTGCCGACAGATTGCCCATCGGTTCCATTATGAAGTATCCCTGCTTTTGCCTGGAGACATAAAATCCGTTGATTTCGGCAGAGAAGCCTTTCTTCATCGTGAGGGCATTGTTTATGGAAATGTTGTATACCGCTCCGTTGTTTGTATATGTGCCGGAGGCTTCACCGGAACGGTTGGTCGCATAAGCGCCTTCGAGCATCAGGTTTACATTCCACCATCTGAACGGAGATATGCGGTAGTTTGCCATCCCGGAAAAACTCTGTCGCATTCCGAAGTTGACGGGGATCATCCCGTAGCGCACGTCATTGTCGTTTACTATCGGCGCAGTAATAATCAAATCCGTGATATGATTGTAGGCCAGTCGCGCCATCAGGTTTTTACGGGAAAAAGACAACTGAATATTGTGTATGTATGAAGGCGTCAGATTCGGATTGCCGGACGTATAGGAATAGGCGTCCGTTTTGATTTCGAACGGATTCAGATGGCTGTAGGATGGACGCATCAGGCGGCGGCTGTACGACAGTCCTGCGGTATAGCTTCCCGGATTGTAATTGACAAACAGTGTAGGAAAGATATTGAAGTACGACGAGTCACGGACTGTACCGGTAGTACGCTGCTCGCCTTTGGAAACAGTGTATTCGCTGCGCACTCCGGCCTGTGTGCTCCATTTTCCCCATGAATGGCTCAGATTCACGTAAGCCGCATGAATCTGCTCGGTGTATATGAAATGATTGGTCTGATTCCGGTCAGTCTCCCAGTTGCCGCTGACGTATTCTTCATATAGAAGGTCGTTGTCCGTTTTTGAACTGCTCGACTTGAAGCCGGTTTCCAGTTTGGATTTTTCTCCCAGCGGGTGCGTGTAGTCCGTTTTCACGGAATAAATATCTATGGACTGCGGATTGGCGTGTCGTAACTGTTCGTCTTTCGCAAGTTTGCCGTCCGTGTCGTAGTAGCTGTTTGTGAGTTGCTGGGAAGGATGACTGTTAAACCGGGCGTAGTCCGCATCCACGTTCAGTTGCTGTCCGGATTTGGCAAAGGTCTGCTGGAAGTTGACATTTGCCTGTTTCCCGTTCAGTTCTTCCACCCACAGGTTGTCGATAGCTGTGTGGTCGATTTCTTCGAACGCCGGCGTGATTTGCGTTTCGCCGGTTACCCGGATCTTTTCTTTTCCCGCGTCATGGCCGTTCAGGAGGATGCCCAGTGTGCTTTTGGGGGAGAGAAAGAAGTCTGCTCCCAACCGGTATTGATGGCGAATACCGGCCGTACGGTTTTTCCCGGATGTATGCTGGTCGAACGTAACCTCGCCGTCCGGCGTTACTATGGTATTTACCTGCCGGATGTACTGCCAGTCCTGAGTACGGTTGACGCTGTAGTTGCCGAACAGGTTCATGGCGCTGTTGCGGTAGTTGAGTTGCATACCGGCATTTTCCCTGTTCATCTTGCCCTGAGTGCCCTGAGTGGCGCCGGCATTTACGGAGCCGTTAATACCGTATTGGAGTCCCTTCTTGGTTCGGATATTGATGATGCCTCCTATTCCGGCGGCGTCGTAACGTGAAGACGGATTGGTGATTACTTCGATGCGGTCGATTGTCTCCCCCTGCGTAGAACTGAGCAGGACATTCAGTTGATCGCCCTTAAGGCGGGACGGGCGTCCGTCTATCCAAATCTCTACCGAATTACCCATCACGGTAATGGAGCCGTTGGGACGTACCAGCACGCCCGGCGTGTTCCGCAGCACATCCAGCGCATTGCGTCCGGCGGTCATGATGTGGCTGCCGACGTTCACTACGTAACGGTCGATGCGCTGTTCCACGAACGGTCTGCCTGCCGTCACCACTACCTCGTTCAGCCTGTTGGCGCTTTCGTTCAGCAATATCTCGCCCAAGTCGCTTTGCTGCGGCACGCCGGCGTTGCGATACGCCGTTTCATAGCCGATGAAGGAAATCCGTACCAGATAGTCTCCCGGCTTGACGTTTTCCATTTTAAACTGTCCGTCCTCGCCGGTCGTCACACCCGTTACGATACTCGAATCCGCCGCCGTCATCAGCGCCACGGTTGCGTAAGCGACAGCACTGCTGTCGGACTGATTTTTCACTGTGCCCGATAACGAATGTTGGGCGTACAGATTCCCTGCAAGCAGGCACAAACTCAATAATTTTACTGTTCGTTTCATATGATTTGGCGTTTAATTATTTAAAACAGGCGTATTCAACAAATCGTCATAAAAACAGGGGAAATCTTACAAATAACAAAGTGTTGGGTAATTTATTTTATATCAGCGCTTTGCTCTTTTTTCAGATAACTCTTATGTGCGGATTTAATGATTAATAAAATGTAAAGCAATAATTATTCATTGCTTAGATTCAAACATAAATCCGTTGCAAATGTACATCATTAGAGTCTGGGAAAACCGGACTGTGCGAAAAAAAATATTTCCATTCGGGATATTTTTTCAAATTCGTGTAATTCATGGATACCTGATACTCCACACTGTAATATTAACGGATTTCTACGAAGAAAGAATTTGCAGGATGGATTTTTGCAAATAGGGGAGAGGGAGGAGGTGACCTTTTATATGCCGAACGTAAAAAATATCCGGCGGATAAGGTTTGCAAAATTACCATAAACATGGTATTGCATCAATTCCCAAGCCGCCGTACTTTTGCAGAAAAAAAACGATATGAGTTTACATAAGTTTATATATACATTCATATACGCACACGCACATATAATATATATGCTATGTATGTGTATGATGTGTAACTGCAGGGATCGGACGGCACATAGTTTTTGTACATAAAAAACAAGTGGAAGAAAATAATGTGCAAAAGCTGTCCGGAACAAAAAATCGGGCAGTTTTTTTATTGTGAGGAAAATAAAATATAAATTTTTAATATTTGGAAAAGCGCCCTCCGCACCGCTCTGCAGCAAGGATAAGAGGACGCTTGATTTTAACAGGTAAAATTATGACAAAAGTAGTGTGTTTTTTGTTTGTAGCGGTTATTTTCTTTCCGTTTTCCGTTTTTGCACAGGAAAGCGATGTGAAAATAAACGGACGGATTCTTGACGAGATAGCACAGGAACCGATTGTTGGAGCCGGTATTTCACTTGCCGGCTCAAAAGGAGTGGGAACGGTCAGCGACATTGATGGAAACTTTTCCCTCAGCGTCAAATCGCTTCCGGTCACTATATTCATTGACTATATAGGTTACCGCCGGCAGGAGATTGATGTGTACGACGCTTCGGCGCCGTTGCTTATCAAGTTGAGTGAAAACCGGAATTTGCTTGACGAAGTGGTCGTTACCGGCTATACCTCCCAGCGGCGCAAGGCCATCACGGGCGCCATTACCACCGTCAGTTTCGACGAAGATATGGCGCATCTGCCCGACCCCGACCTCTCGCGACTTCTTCAAGGTAAGGCCGCGGGCGTACAGGTGCTCTCCACCAGCGGTCAGCCGGGTGGGGGCGTCCGTTTTCTGGTACGCGGCAGTAACTCGATCAATGGAAGCGTAGAGCCGCTTTACGTGATTGACGGAGTGTTTATCAACAGCGCCGTACCTTTCCAGAGCGGCGGCGGGAACAACCTGCTGTCAAGCGCCCTGGCAGATCTCAATCCGGCCGACATTGAGAACATCTCCATCCTGAAGGACGCCAATGCCACGGCCATTTACGGCTCCCAAGGCGCCAACGGGGTGGTGGTCATTACCACCAAACGCGGGCGACTGAACACACCCTCGCGTGTTAACGTTACCGTTTCGCACGGTTGGTCGGACTCGCCGAAGCGCTTTGATTACGCCTCCGGCCCTGAAACGGCCATGCTTTTCAATGAGGCGTATGCCAATACCGAACAGGATTCTCCGGGAACTGCCGCCGCCGCGGGGCTGGCTCTGATTCCCAATCCCGAATCATTACCTACCTATGATCGCATCAGCGATCTTTTTCGTGTAGCTCATTCATCGGACTATCAGGTGTCCGTGCAGGGCGGTAATGCAGCGGCTACGCACTACATCGGCTTTGGATACACCAATCAGCAGGCAATAGTGCGCCCTTCGTACTTTACCCGCTTTTCGGGGCGAGTCAATTACGATCTCAATATTACCAGCCGCCTTAAAACAGGCGTCAGCCTCAACCTGGCGCGCACCTATCGCAACCTGAGCGCCAGCGACAATAATCCGGGCATGGGCGTCATTACTTCGGCGATATTCCCGCGTTCTTACCTGCCCATTTACAACGATAACGGCACCTATGCACGCTGGGGTGCTTTCAACAACCACAAAGCCCTGATAGAGCATCTCGACAACAATGCGGTGACATGGCGCACGATCGGGAGTCTTTACGGCGAGTATACATTCACACCCGAACTGAAATTCCGCAGCGCCTGGAGTCTCGACTTCAGTAACAACGACTTGCGCAACTACGTCAACAGCCTTATCGGGATGGGCAGCGCTGCCAGCGGGTCGTCGACGATGAGTAACTCGAGTACGGTAATTTACACCGCCGAGCAATTGCTCACTTACGTGAAGACGTTTAACAATATTCATTCGGTGAATGTCCTGGCCGGCAATACGGTGAAGGCGCAGCAAACACACAGCGTCGGTTCGACGGGACGCACTTACGCTACCGACGTGATACCCGAAGTGACGGCAGCCGCCGTCACAAGCGGCAGCAGCAGCAATGCGGAAAGCCGCTTAGTGTCGTTTTTCACAAAAGCGGGTTATACCTTTCTGGGTAAATATACGCTGGAAGGCAGTTTCCGTGCCGACGGTTCTTCTCGCTTCGGGAAAAGCAATCGCTGGGGTTACTTCCCTGCCGGCGGCGTGACGTGGAATGCGGGCGAAGAATCATTCGTCAAAAACTTCAGATGGTTTGACGCCCTGAAGTTTCGTGGAAGTTTCGGCTATTCGGGCAATCAGAACGGAATAGGAAATTATGATGCACTCGGAGTATGGAATGCCAATGCTACTTACCTTGACATGCCGGGTACTTATCCCGCAAGACTTGCCAATCCCGACCTCACGTGGGAAACCACCCGCCAAACGGATTTTGGCGTGGAACTGTCCATTTTTCGTAACCGGCTGAATTTTAATTTCGACGTGTATAATAAATATACCTACGACATGTTACTGGACGTGCCGGTACCGTCGCGTTCGGGATTCAGTTCATATACGCAGAATTTCGGAGAAATGAGCAACAAGGGCGTAGAGATTTCGCTGCAATCGGTGAACATCGACACGAAAAAGTTCCGTTGGACCAGCGATTTCAATATTTCCTTCAACAAAAATGTAATAGAGCGCATACCGCAGGAAATCACGTTGGGCAACTCCGGACGAAACACCTCTATCCTGAAGCAGGGCTATGCGGTAAATTCTTTCTACCTGTTTAAGCAATTGTATGTTGATCCGCAAACCGGGAATGCCGTGTATGAAGATGTTGACGGCATTGACGGTCTAACCGACGACGACCGTCAGGTGGCAGGTAGCGCCTTGCCCGACTATACGGGAGGGTTGACTAACCGGTTTCACTACGGAAATTTCGACCTCAGCTTCTTCTTTTATTTTTCCGTGGGTAATAAAATTCTGAATATGAAAGATTATTTTTTGGTGCATGGCGGTTCCATATCGAGTATAGGCTTTATACCGCGTCAGTTGGAACGCTGGCAAAAACCGGGCGACATTACCGACATCCCGCGCATGACCGTCTATAACGGCGAACCGAATAAAAATAACAGTTCGGCCAATAATTATCGCGGTATCGTGAACGACCGCAGTACCCGTTATCTGGAAGACGCGTCGTATCTGCGCTTAAAAGACGTATCGTTTTCCTATACATTGCCTCGGAAACTGTCGGCGAGGATGCATTTGCAAAGCGCAAAGGCGACGCTCTCGGCAAGCAACCTTTTCACAGTGACGCCGTACAGCGGTCTCGACCCCGAAGTGAGCGCCGAGAGCGCCAACCAAAACACGGGAGGCTACGACTGGGCTACGGTGCCGCAACCACGGACTTTTCAAGTCATATTGAATGTTGTATTTTAGTTCTACAAATTTTTAAAAATCGTTACAATGAAAAATTTGATAATAAACAAGATTTCGGGCAGGATTTATTTGCGAAATATCCGTTTGGTAGTCGGATTGGCGATGGTATTATTGCTGAACTCCTGTGAAGAGTTCTTAGACCTCAAACCAACCGGTTCCATCGTTGCCGACAATGCCATTTCCGACGCCAAAACTGCACGAGCCGCCGTCATTGGCGGATATTCCCAGTTACGTTCGGTGTATCAGGGCAGTATCAATATACTGGGAACCATGCCGGCGGACAATGTGCTGTTTGGCGCGTCGCTCACGCAATATACACAGTTGGACGGGAATGCATATTCTACCAACAATTCGGTGTCGTTGAGCGCTTATCACGGGCTGTATTCCCTGATAAACCGTGCCAACTGGGTGATTGCCGACATCGGCAAAGTGACCGATCCCGCCCTGCAGGAGGCAGAGAAGAATCAATTGCTGGGCGAAGCGTATTTTCTGCGGGCATACGGATATTTTGATCTCGCCCGCGGATGGGGAGGCGTGCAAATTCAGCTTGCACCCACTACCGACTTGAACGCTATCACGGGAATCAGACGCAGTTCTCTGACCGGGACATACGCCCAGGCAGTGAGCGACCTCCGGCAAGCCGAGGCGCTATTGCCCGAAGATAACGCTGCAACCCGCAACCGTGCACAAAAAGCGGCGGCACGTGCACTTCTCGCACGGGTGCATCTTTATGCAGGTGAGTGGGAACAGGCCGAAACCGCCGCTTCGGCTGTCATCGCCCTTGATAGTAAATTTGAGCCGGTGACGCCGTTTCGCACCTACTTTACATCGCCGTTTCTGAGCCGGGAATCGGTGCTTGAACTGTCGTACTCGGCAAGCGATCAGAACAGCTCGTGGTCGGGATGGTATTGCCACCCACGCGGCACCTACGAATACCAGCCGACTGCCGAAATCATCGCCTTGCTGCTCGACCCGCAGAAGGCCGGCTCCCGCAGTTCGCTCATTGCCACCGCCGCCAACGGTGAAATATACAACGGCCAGTTCAGCGCCGGCGGCCTGGATCCGCAGTATCTGATCCGGATTGCCGAGCTGTACCTGATTCGGGCCGAGGCGCGTGTCCGAAAAGCAGCACCCGACCTGCCGGGCGCCGTGGCCGATCTTAACGTCGTCCGGCGTCGCGCCGGTGTGACCGATTATGCCGGCGCCGTCACTGTTGCCGACCTGCTGCAGGCGATTGAAGACGAACGCCGCATCGAATTTGCCTTTGAGCCGCATCGCTGGTATGATCTGGTGCGTACCGAACGTGCAGGAGTAGTGCTTGGCGCCGAACGCCAATATTGGCTATTCCCTCTACCCGAAGCCGACGTCTTTGCAGATCCCGATTTGGGTGGTGAAAATAATCCAGGATATTAATATATAAAAATAAATTAAAAATGAAAAGACTTTTTTTAACATTGGTATTATTCCTGTCGGTCGCCGTTTTCGGCCGTGCACAGGACGAGTATTATTTCGGCGGTAAAAAGCTGAATTCCGCAATTCCGACCCCCGAAGCCTTTTTCGGTTTCCGCGTCGGCCATTCGCTCGTCAGATACGATAAGGTTGTGGAATATTTCAAACTGCTGGCCGACAAGTCCGACCGCGCTTCCATAGAAGTATTCGGGAAGTCGTATGAGGGTCGCGAACAGGTAGCGTTCATCATTACCTCTCCCGAAAATCAGCGAAATCTGGAAAGCATCCGGACGGAACATTTGAAAATAGTTGACCCCTCGGCTTCCGTCGAGATAAACAGTCAAAAAGCGATTGTGCACCTCGGCTATAACGTACATGGAGGAGAAATCGCCGGAATGGATGCATCGGTGGTGGCAGCCTATTATCTGGTGGCGTCGGAAGACGAAGATATTGTAGACCGCTTGAAAGAGACGGTTGTCCTTGTCGAACCGTCGCTCAATCCGGACGGCCGCGACCGTGCAGCCACATTCATCAACGGTTTCGGTTCGACGGTGCCGATTGCCGATCCTGCCGACAGAGTGCACAGCGGAGGTTTTGTTCCTCACCGGGGCAATCATTTTTTCTGCGACCTGAATCGTGACTGGCTACCTCTTTCCCAGCCGGAAAGCCGTAACAGGGTTCATTTTTATCACAAGTGGTATCCTAATGTTTATCTGGATTTTCATGAAATGGGAAGTTCGAGCAGCTATTATTTCGAGCCGTCACCGAAACCGACATGGAGTCCTTCTATTCCACAGGAGACTTACGAAGTTTTGAATAATATTCTTGCCCGTTATTTTTCTCAGGCGCTCAACCGTATAGGTTCGCTGTATTATACGAAAGAAGATTTTACCAACTATTCTCCCATCTATGGTTCCACTTATCCCGATTTTGAGGGAGGCGTAGGGACGACGCTGGAAGTAGGAAGCACATCCGGCATAGAAATTGAAACGGAACATGGAATACGGACGTTTTCCAAAAATATCAGGGACAATTTCGAAATCAGCATCGCCGCCGTCCGCGCCGCTACCGACGAGAAGGCGGTATTCCTGAATCACCAGAAAGACTTTTTCAAAAGCGCACTGGCGCAAGCCGATAAACAACCGGAAAAATATATAGTTTTCGGGAACGGGAAAGATAAAAGTTTGAATAGCCTGTTTGTTAATTATCTGTTGACCCACAGGATCGAAGTGCATGAATTAAAATCATCTTTTTCCCAGGACGGAAAAAAGTTTGAACCCGGCAGCGCGTATGTCATAGCTTATCACCAACCGCATTTCAGGATACTAAATTCTATTTTCGAAGAAACTGTGACGTATGCGACTTCTGCGTTTATGGATATTTCCGCGCCAAGTATCGTTCATGGTTTAGGCATTCCGTTTGTGAAAGTAAAAGGGGCTGTCGACAAGGGGGCGAGAGTGACGGTTTCTCCCAATGTGAAAGGATCGGTGGAAGGCCGGTCGGATTATGCCTATGTTTTTGAACCGTATGACTATCTTACCCCGAAAGCGATATATTATCTGCATGACCACAATGTGAAAATCCGTGTAGCGCAGAAAGGGTTTACCACAAAAACGAAGACCGGCGAAAAGATTTTTGCTCCCGGCACGCTGGTAATCCCCGTCCATTACCAGAGCGTCTCGTCCGATGAACTTTATCGGTTTCTGACCGAAGCTGCGACATTGGCGAACATTGATATCAGCGCTATCGACAACGGCCTCAGCGTAGCAGGCATCGACATCGGAAGTAACAATATCCGCACGATCAAAAAACCGGTGATAGCGACCGTAACCACCGGTGGCAGCGGATATGGAGGAGTGAACTGGACAAGTGTCGGCGAGCTATGGTCGTTACTGGACAATACGTACAATATTCCATTGAGCAAGATCGATTATCAAACTTTTGAGCGCGCAGATTTAAGTAAATACACGGCGATCGTGCTTCCCGGCGCCGTACCGTTTACCTCCGCTTTCATTTCCCGGCTCACCGACTGGATAGAACGCGGCGGGACGTTGATTGCGACGGGAACGGCCACACAGTGGGCTGTTTCTTCGGGTATCGCCACAGGTTTGGCAGTCGACACCACCACCGCTAATAATAACCGTCGGACAGTCAACGCTCCGGAAAGAAACAGCGCCTATCGCGATGTCGCCGGCAATGACGCTTTCCGTAGCGGAGCGATTCTCAAGGGAGAACTCAATTTGTCGAATCCGTTGGCTTACGGTATTGTTTCCAAAGATTTTTACGTGCTGAAAACAACCCTTGAAGGAGTATCGCGCCCGATAAATCCGAATAATATCGTGCTCTCAACCGGAACTGCCGAAATCGTACACGGTTACGTTCCCGAAAAGGTAGCGCCCAAGTTGAAGGACCTTCCTGTCGTAGTCGCCACTGCCCGCGGACAGGGGGCGGTTGTGTTGTTCGGCGAATCTCCGACTTTCCGGGGCTACTGGCTGGCGCCGGGACGAATTTTGACCAATGCACTGTTTTACGGACTGGGAAAAACCGGAGGAAGAGAGTATAACTGATCATTTTGTTTCGGTAAAATAGCGGCGACATCATTGTATCTCAACCACATTCGGTCAATTAATGTCGCCGCTACTGCCGAATAGACTTGGCAAAACAGTTTTCCGGACATTGTCACGGTTTTGTTTGCATCTTGATCCATTTTAAAATTTCATCCAGTGCGACGGGTGAAAAAGTTTGTTCAATGCTTGCGTATTCCGTTATCAGGCAGGTTTTACATTCCTGAAACAGGTGATTAAGTCCGGGAATTTCCCTTATCGTAACATTCCGGTTACCGCCTTTTTCCAGCGCCGCTTTTATGGCTTCCAGATTTACTATGGCGGGAACTTGCATGTCTTTTTCGCCATTGAGCGCCAAAACGGGACATTTGACTTTCTCCAGTGCCGGAGCGGGGTCGTATTTGATAAAATATTGTATCCACGGGTTTGCCACACTTTCTACTTTCGATGTGATAAAGTTATCGTCGTCGGGAATGACGTTTGTTTTTTCGTTATCCGGAATATTTTTTAGAATTTTCTTAAAATAATCTGTCAAATCGGTTTTTAACTGTTTAGTGTCAGTAGACCGTAGAACAATGTTAAATATCTCGGTATTAGTGATTTTACTTTGTTTTATAACTTCTTTGCCGGCGCCGGAGGCCTGGAGAAGAAGCTCTTGTTGCATCAAAAGGATTTGGTCGCCCCGAAGCCCCGAACCTGCCAGTAAGACGATAAATGCGACGTCGTTGTTTCGGGCGGCAATCATCGGAGCGATGATTCCGCCTTCGCTGTGTCCTGCCAGGCCTATTTTCTTGCGGTTAATCTCTTTGCGGGTCTGCAGATATTTCATTCCGGCTTCCGCGTCTTTGGAGAAATCGTAAGTTGTAGCTGTTTGGAAATTGCCGGTAGAAGCAGCCGTTCCGCGGTCGTCGAAACGCAGGACGGCAATGCCGTTTCGGGTCAGGTAATCGGCAATTACGAGGAAGGGCTTGTGTTCCAGTATTTCTTCATCACGATTATTGGCGCCGCTACCGCTTATCAAAACGACGGCAGGGAATACGCCGTCTTTCTTCGGCAGAGTCAGCGTGCCGGCTAAAGTAACCCCGTCGTCTCTGTTCTCGAAAGAGACTTCCTCTTCGTAGTAGGGATAAGGTTTTGCCGGTTCCTGAGGTCGCGCCGGTTTCTTTTTTTCAACGGCTTGACGCGAGAGATTCAGCGGGAAAGATTGTCCCATCTGGCTGAATGTGCCGGCGATATTCCCGTCGGCGACGAATCGGCCTTCGTAATTGAAGCCCATTTTAGTGTCGGTGATTTTCAGAACGGCGTTTTCATAATTTACGGAAGTAACGGGAATACCTTTTGCTCCCTGATCCGGGCTGTCCATTGTAGCGCTGTATCCCGATTCCGTTTTTTGAATATGGAATACCAGTCGCAATTGAATCTCCTGAACTTTCAGGAGGCCGTTCCAATCGCCGGAAATGTCCTGTCCCCAACCGTTCAGGGATGTAAGCCAGATGATCAATAAAAAAGATAATCGTTTTATATACATATATCAATAAACTCTATGGTTAATTAACAATAATCACCTTCACAGTCTCTAACAATCCGGCGTCTTGCAATTTTGAAGAAGTGTTCCAGTTGTTATACAAAGGTTTCACAATACGGTCTTCCTTTGGTAGCGACGATTCGCCGATAAAGCGGTTAGCCCATGTAGTGACAACCTCTATTTCTGCCGTATTTTCGCCGGCCTTCACAGCGTCGGTAATGTCCACTCGGTATGGATACGTCCATGCACCGCCGGAATAAATGCCATTGATTTTTACCTTGGCCATCACGCCGACTTTGCCGAGGTCGATATAAATTTCGCCTTGCGGTTTTGACTTGAGCGTAAAAGTATTGTTATAGACGGCCGTTCCGGAATAATAGCGGATACGTTCGTCTTCGTTCAGCGACCATGATTGCAGTTTGTCGAAGACGACCGCTTCGGACGGTCCGCGCCTGACTTTGTCCGATTCAAACGTTACCGTCCATGGCGT
Source organism: Tannerella sp. (assembly GCA_031283785.1). Next base: position 13,415 of record JAITBC010000026.1, read on the forward strand.
AGCGATTTCGACAAGGGTTTTCGCATCGGGGAAATTGTCGTTCAACCTGGATGATGTCGGACGGCCTTTTCCGGAGAAAACGATGAACGCGCTTTCACGTGGCTCTAATTGCAGAGGAACGACGGTA
>JAITBC010000315.1 GCA_031283785.1 Tannerella sp.
TTTCCCTGTGAATTTTTATTATCTTCCATATTCATATTTTCACAATCATAAAAAAATCAGTCAATATCTGGAATTTTCATTATCTTTGAATCTTCCCACAAATTTTCGAGACGATAAAAAGAACGCGTCTCAGGCAAAAAAATATGAACAATAACCGTGCCATAATCCATACCTACCCATTGTGCATTACATAAACCATGAACGGAAGAAGGGTTTTCTTTGAGATTCCTATTGACCGTCTCCCACACCGAATCCGATAAGGATGAAACTTGATGAGGATTTTTCCCCTCACATATAACCAAATACTGACATATCGCCTCCGGTATCTTTTTCAAATCTACTGTAACTATGCCATGTCCTTTCTTTTCCTGCAACCCCTTAACGATCGTTTCTACTAATAAATTTGTTTGATTCATTCAATAAATAAATAAGTCTTTTTTACTTCTCAACGCGCAAAGGTAATGCAAATTGCGGGAAATAACAAAAACAATCCGACTGTTTTTATTTTGCAGATTCAACTATCAAATACAACCGGATTATTTAAACAGGTTCCGGCCATCCGATTATTTACAGTCTGTTTTTGCATTTCTTCCATCTGCCTTTTCAACTCTTCAAAGACTTCCGCATGATCTTCGAGGGCTTTATCCTTCTCTCAAGGATTTTTGCCGGCTCTCTTCCTTTGTTCTCATAACTGACTTTTTTGCTTTATACCACAGTGTAACCGTTTCATGTTCACTGCGCAAATATACAGGAAGTTTTTTTACTTTTCACTCCGGACAGGTTAAGAATTTAATGCAAAATTCGTATGGATAACAGTATTGACCGGAAGCTTCGCGCAGGTACTGTTTTATTACATGATGGTCTCATTCGGGTATATAGCCGCATTTTATACAGTTTCAAACTTTAACAACGACTCTCCTCCGAAGGAACCAATCATGCGTAAGTGGTAAAAACGCAAAGCATCTTTACCACGTGAATACCATTTGTCCGGTCACATTCTTATATTCATAAAAAGTTCTATTTCCTTTAACAGAAATCAATGTATCAGGTTTTGCCGGATGATGATTGTTATGCGTCATGGCCTTGTAATATGTTTCGTCCTTTCCGGGGAAAACACGTATTGTTGCATCTTTTAATCCTGTTATGTTTATTTTCCGTTTTACATTTAACTCTACCGGGGCCACTTCTTTACAAGCCAGAAATCCGTCCTTTTGTTCGACAAAAATACGACATTCCCGGCTCCATCCTCGTGGCAAACGATATGAGGCATAACCGTCCTTAAGTTCCGTTTCCATACCTGTCAGAACCGGGGCGCCCAGCGGGAAACGGTACAACTGTTCTACGGTCTGATCCGGTACATATCCGGAGAAAATATATCCATTATCATGACGTGAAATAACATTCACCGGATTCCGCATGGAAGCTGTATGCTTTTTATACTTAACGGAATAACCAAGTTTTCCGAGTCCGTATCGCATCAAGGCACCTCCGGTGAACCATTTCTCCGGATCATCCATTCTTAAGAGCCTTCCTCCCCTGTAACCGGCTGAGTTTGTACCACGCACATAGCAAACAGATCCGTTCTGCCATGAAGTGTCGCTACGGAATACGACAATATCCCGACTGCTTACTCCCCGACTCGCCCGGACCAGAATCTTTGTTCCGGAATCATTCGGTTTAGCGATAACCGTTTCAATCCCACCGGCCGACATTTGACGATCGTGGTGAAGTTTCACGGGAATACCTTTTTGTACGATATCGAAATCCGGTAATGATGTAATTGTGAATTCACCCGACAAAGGATCGGCCGATGTGAGATTCATGAAATCAAGAAATTCTTTTCCTGCATGAGTAGTAGGACCATATACGATTAACCGACCTCCATCCTTCACAAAATCCATCAATTGTTTCTCAACTTCCGAGCCGGGATCTGGAACAACTGTTACCAAAACGGATTCATTAAATCCCTGATATTTATTCTTCATCAGATCAGCAAAATTTGTGGTCGACACAACCGTATTCATTGGAAATCCTTCATTGAGCGCCTGCCGGATGAACCAGTCTCCGTAATAAATTTCTTCCAACCGCTCGGGTTGATGATACGCCCGGTTATGGTATTCCTCAAAGGGATATACCCACACAACCTGCCCTGCCTGATCCGGCCCTATACAACGCCCCTGCAGGATATGTGGGATAACTTCATCCGGAACCTTATCAGGCATATTTCCATAAGAATCATCTATAGACAGAAAGTTCAGATGGGTAGGAAGCTTGACTTCTCCTTTTTTATTAATTCTTGAAACGGCCATTGGCAAATATATATCATGTGTTTCACGGCCATAACGGTCCAGCCAGGGACTATTTGCCCACCATGGATCATGCGTATAAAAGCGGAATATATATCGCTCGTCGGGAAGTTCCGCCATACGTGACATATATCCGGTCAACTCCAAACCGAAATCCCCATCCAGAGCGGCCCATGGCGAGTTCGGTGGAGGTAACAGGTTGAAGCCTCCATCATAAATACCTCTCAGGTCAACGCCATCACTTGCCAGATCAATACCGGTCGACATGTTGGTTCCACGTGTCTCAACCCTGAAATACGGACATTCGGCACGAAATGTATTCCAGAAGTCCATGATTTTCTGCTTCGTATCAGCCAGTTTTTCTTTATGAAAAATTTCCCCGTCGAATACGGCACCGGTTGCACTCCATGTTTCCATTCCGAATCCAAAACCATTGGACAACCACAGATAGTCAAAATTCAGATCTGACAAAAAGGCCTGACTCTGTTTACCGAAGAAAGTACCAAAAGGCGTTCCCTGAGGAATACCGTCAGGATATCCGGCATATTTTTCTTTATCTTCATTCAATGTGGCATAACAACAAACAAAAGTTTTCGTTCCCATTGTATTACCCATACATATCTCCGGATGTATCCGGTATTTAAACGGAGATTTGGCAAATTCGGGACCAGGATCAAACGTCGCGCCTACCCTGACAGGTTTACCTGCAATTTTTTCACCCTCTTTTTTAAGCGTACCGACAATATATTTAATATCTGCATAAGTAAATTCCGGCGGATTATCCATATATGTATAAGCGCGTTCATGAAGAGAAAGTGTTTCGGGTTTAGAGTTAACTGCATGTTTGGTATTCGGGTTACCAATATACATCGCCCATTCCAGTCGTTGCTTAAAGTC